>CADBRG010000161.1 GCA_902797015.1 uncultured Lachnospiraceae bacterium | reverse complement strand
TTCAGGATCAATCTTACTTTTTCTGGACATAGAAATACCCCCAAGTAGGTTTTATATTTCATTGTCCTACTTGGGGGTAGCATATCATTTGACCTGGCACCCTCGTTTTTTATTGTCCGTTTTTTTCTTCTTCAAGCAGATGGATGACTTCTTCAACCCGTATGACTTTATCAAATCCTTCTGTAGATTCCCGTTTCATTAGTGTGGGAAGTGTCATCAGGATCAGCTTCAGATCCAGGATCAAAGAGTAGTTTTCAATATACATCAGATCCAGACGGACCTTATCATAAGGAGATGTGTTGTATTTTCCGTAAATCTGCGCGTAACCGGTCAGGCCGCCTTTGACCTTCGTTCGGTAGTAGAACTCCGGAACTTCCTTGCTGTATTTCTCATAATGCTCGAGACGCTCCGGTCTGGGACCGACGATGCTCATGTCGCCTTTTAAGATGTTGAAGATCTGTGGGAGCTCGTCAATGCGGTTTTTCCGGATCCGTTTGCCGACGCGTGTGATGCGCGGGTCATCGTCTTCTGCAGGATGTGCAACACCGTCTTTTTCGGCACCTTCGATCATGCTGCGGAATTTTAAGATCTCAAAGGTGTTTCCGTTTCGAGTGATCCGTTCCTGACGGAAGAAGACAGGCCCTTTGGAATCAAGCTTGATCATGATCGCAACCACCAGCATGATGGGCAGACCCGGGATCAGCGCGATGATACAAAGGATGATGTCACACAGGCGTTTCATGGCAAGCTGCATCAGCGTCGGGCCGTTACCTTTTACGAGGAACAGCGGTGTATCGAACAGGTTGATGTCTTCGCTGCCGCTGATGATGATGTCAGTGATCTTTGGCACGACGTACGCACGGATCTTTTCGCCGTAGCAGAACTTCAGGATGTCATTGCGGATCTCGGCCGGAACATCGTTGATGACGACTGCGTCATGCTTGCGGATTTCTTCTTTTAATATCTCACGGTTTGAAAATGCGGAGATGACTTTTGAGATGTGATACTTATCCGACCGCTTCTCCATCTTGATCTTAAGCGTAATGGCTTTTTTGTTACCATAGATCATCAGCATGTCTTTCGGGACATACATCCGGTGATAAATATAGGTAAACAGATAGACAAAGACAAAGCATAGAGCAAATTCGATGATCGTTAACAAAACCATCGGCAGCGGGTTAAGGATATGCGTTGCGATCAGGGAAATCTGGAAATAGGTGATGATGTTGACGATGACCAGTGCGATCCACTGTGCGGTCAGTGCGTCGATGAACTTCAGATATCCGAATTTGAAAGCATCACAATAAAAAAACAGAATATAAACCAGAACGGCATAGATGCCGATCAGAATAAATTTTCCGCTTCCATAGAAAGTATTCTCTCCGGACACGTCTCTGTAGAAGGCGATCCAGATCTGAAAATATATGATAGCAAAACAAAGGACTTCAGCCAGACCTTCAACTTTCCGGATGAAGTTTTTTATACTATTATAATTATATTTGTTCATGAAAAGCATTTTACACATAATGTGTTTTTTTGACAAGTTTTACGCAAAATTTTTTACAGAAATAAAAGAATGTGATTTTTCAGTTGTAATTTTCGCCGGAATGGAATATGATATAAGCTGACTTTTTACATGCTTGAAAGAAAAACACTTCATTAATATACGCACGGAGAGATAGAGAATGGCTAAAAGAAGGCGCATGATAAAGCTGATCATACTTCTGATCGAGGTTGTGATCGTGGCGGTGCTGATCGTCGGTATGGTCTTTGTAAAAAACCTCGGCCTGTATAATCAGGTTGGCCTGAATAATATCAACAAAAATGAGCTGAATGAGGAAACACTGGCTTCTTTCAGCGGATATACGACGATTGCATTGTTTGGTCTGGACAACCGTGAATTCGGTGAGCTGGACACAGGCCTCAGCGATGTTATTATGATCGTCAGTATCAATAATGATACGAAGGACATCAAGCTGGTATCCGTTTACCGTGACACCTACCTGGATGTCGGCCCGGAGGGCGAGAAATCCTTTAACAAGGCAAACTCAGCTTATGCGTTTGGCGGTCCGGAGCGTGCGGTGTCCATGCTGAACAAGAACCTGGATCTGGATATCGACAGCTATATCACCTTTGACTTTTATTCGGTTGCGGAAGCCGTGGATATCATGGGCGGCGTGACAGTTGAGATCACGAGTGAAGCTGAGCTTGAAGAGCTGAACCGTGTTATTGATGAGACGAACTGGTATCTGGATAGGGAATCTCCGCTGATCGATTCACTCGGTGAGCATACGCTTGACGGTGTACAGGCAGTTTCCTATGCCCGCATCCGTAAGCTTGAGGGAGGCGATTACAAGCGCGCGCAGCGTCAGCGAATCATTCTCTCGAAGATGATGGAAAAAGCCAAAGACGCGAATCTGGTGACGCTGAATAAGCTGATCAAGACGGTTATGCCGGACATCCAGTCTGACCTTTCAGAGGCAGACCTGATCTCGATGGCCCGCGTCATGGTCGGATACGATTTTGATGACAGCCGCGGATTCCCGTTTGAGCGGACGACGCGTACCCTGCCTTCCGCAGGAAGCTCGGTTATCCCGTGTGATCTTGAGACCAATGTCGGCGAGCTGCATGAATATCTGTATGAGGTAGAAGATTACGAGCCGTCTGATACGGTACAGACGTACAGTGACATCATCGTGGAGCGGTCCGGATGTACGGTGGACAGCGCTGAGGACGATCAGTTTAACGAGGGTGATGACTTCAGCGGCAATGCACCGGAATCACTTCCGGCAGAGGGAGAGACCGGTGACGGAGAAGATACCGGTGAATCTGACGGTGAGAACGACGACGGGGAATAGATCAACATAAAAACACAGTTTGAACACAAATTCATGATACGCTACGGAGAAATCCGTAGCGTATATTTTTTTGCGCGTAGCAGTGAGAGAACGCAGTTCTCGAACCTGTCAGCATGGCTAGATAGGAGATTATCATGGAAGATTATGAAAATGGAATGCAAAAGAAGAAGAAAGGCGGATTTGGTCTGAATCTGATCAAATGCGTGGTATTTGCCGTTGTATTTGGCCTGATCGCAGGCGGGATCGTTTTTGCGATCAATGGCAAGTCGGGAGAAGAAGCGGGTGCTTCATCTTCCGTATTGCGTCAGGCAGACGATAGTGCGGCGCCGGAGCAGAGTCTGCAAACGGTAGAGACGGGCGCGACAGAAGGAACCTATGTCAGCGATGTTTCAGATGTGGTAGAGGAAGTGATGCCTTCGATCGTATCGATCACAACGATCGGCATGACGGAGTACTATGACTTTTTCGGTACGCCGAATCAATTCCAGAGCGAGGGCAGCGGCTCCGGAATCATCGTAGCGGATGACGCGGACCTTTTGTACATTGCAACCAACAACCATGTGGTAGAAGGCGCAACGTCTCTGACGGTTTGTTTTGCGGATAATGAGACCGCAGAAGGAAGTGTAAAGGGAACGCAGCCGGGATCGGACCTTGCAGTCGTAACGGTAGCAAAAGCAGACCTGAAGGACAGCACAAAAGACCTGGTCCGTGTTGCAAAGCTGGGAGATTCTTCCTCTTTAAGAGTCGGCGAGCCGGCCATCGCGATCGGCAATGCACTTGGCTATGGCCAGTCTGTTACAACGGGTGTAATCAGTGCTCTTGACCGACAGATCACGGCACAGGATAACAGCGGCAACAGCATGACCAATACACTGATCCAGACAGATGCAGCGATCAATCCGGGCAACAGCGGCGGTGCGCTTTTGAACGCGGTCGGAGAAGTGATCGGCATCAATTCCGTCAAATATACAGATACCAGCGTAGAGGGTATGGGTTATGCGATCCCGATTTCAACCGCA
>CADBRG010000160.1 GCA_902797015.1 uncultured Lachnospiraceae bacterium | reverse complement strand
TCTGATGTCTTCCCGTTTTGTAAGCATAAAAATCCTCTTTTCTGTATATTCTCTCCGGTCGGACCGGAGAATTCTTAGATTTGAAAAAACCGCCAATTACTATAACATAAAATAAGGAAATGTGGAAGATATAATAAAATATCGTTTTTTGCTTGTCTTTTTCAGACGAATATGCTATCTTTTTGCTGATTTGCGAAAGCTTTTGCAGATCAGTATGGGATTGAAAGGGAGATTGTGTTATGAAATCCGGAAGAGTCATTGCTTACTATGGCAACGGAAGAGGAAAGACTTCCTCGGCATTAGGCTATGCTTTGGCAGAAGCGGGAAAGGGTGATACCGCGATCATTATTTCCTTTTTAAAACAAAAGGATAATGATGTGAGCGAATTCATGAAACGCCTCGAGCCGGAGATTCGTGTATTCCGTTTTCAGAAATCAGAAAAGATCTACGATGATCTGACAGAAGAAGAGCGTATGGAAGAAAACGGAAATATGATGAACGGTCTCAATTATGCCAGAAAGACTCTGGCAAATGGGGACTGCAGTGTATTGGTCCTTGATGAGATCCTGGGGCTTCTTGACCGCGAAATCATTTCCATGGATGAGATGAAGATCCTCTTAGACAGACGTGAGCCTGAGACAGATCTGATTCTGACAGGACGTGTGCTGCATGACGAGCTGCTTCCTTATATAGATGAAGCGTTTGAGATCTCTGTAACAAAATCCTGATATTGTCATACAACAAGTGGTTGGTTGACAAGGCAAAAGCAGAGTGCTATATTGTCAGTTGTAAAAGTATTGATAGAGGTTGCGTTTTCCATCAGTAACCGGACGGATGCCGCAGGAGGCAGTTGAGATCCGGAGAAAGGGGACGACGCCGAAGAGATACAGATTTCCTGTACTGTATTTTCTGGGCGCAGTTTGAATAAGGCTGTGACTGTCATCGTAGTCGATGGGGCGCTATCATGAAATCGAAAAATTGTTGATTTCAGGACCGGCGTAGATCGCGGGTCCTTTTTTCTGAGATGATACAAGTATCGATTGAAAAGCGTTTCCGAATGGAAGAATACCAAAGGAGGAATTGAGGTATGTCTATTTTCAGAGGAGCTGGTGTGGCGATTGTTACACCGATGAAGGAGAACCTGGATATTGATTATGAAGGATTAGAGCAGAATATCAACTATCAGGTCGAGAACGGATGCGACTGCATCATTATTACAGGAACGACAGGTGAAGGTTCTACATTAACAGAAGAAGAGCATCTGCAGGCTGTTAAGGCAGCAGTAGAGTTTACAAATCACAGGATCCCGGTTGTGGCTGGTACAGGTTCTAACTGCACACGCACCGCGATCGCGATGTCAAAAGAAGCAGAAAGCTATGGCGTAGACGGAATTCTGGTTGTAACACCTTATTACAACAAAGCGACACAGGCAGGTCTGGTGTCTCACTATACTGCAATCGCGAATGAAGTTAAAGTACCGATCATCATGTACAATGTACCGTCCCGTACAGGATGCAACATTATGCCGGCGACAGCAGCAGAGCTGGTAAAAAATGTTGACAATATCGTAGGTATCAAGGATGCAACAGGAAACCTTTCCCAGGCAGCAGAGATGATGAACCTTTGTGACGGACAGATCGAACTGTATTCAGGAAACGACGACCAGGTGCTTCCGCTTTGCTCAATTGGTGGTATCGGTGTCATCTCCGTACTTTGCAACATCGCACCGCGTCAGACCCATGACATGGTAATGGAGTACCTTGAAGGAGACCGTCAGAAAGCGATGAAGATCCAGCTGGATGCAATCCCGCTTCTGAACGCACTGTTCTGCGAAGTAAACCCGATTCCGGTCAAGGCAGCCATGAACATGATGGGAATGCCGGCAGGCCCGCTTCGCCCGCCACTGACAGAGATGACAGACGCAGGAAAAGAGCGTCTGCGTGCAGCAATGGTACAGTTTGGCCTGCTGTAAATCACAGAGAATATGATGACGGGAAACCGTCTGACAGATTGAAATTTTGCTTGCCCTCGCCAACTGGCGGGGGTAAGATATTATTAGGATATTTTTGTTAAAGGAGAGTATTATGACTAGAGTAATTATGAATGGCTGCAACGGCCATATGGGACAGGTAATCAGCGAGCTTT
>CADBRG010000159.1 GCA_902797015.1 uncultured Lachnospiraceae bacterium | reverse complement strand
TGCTCTGGCAGATGCGCTTTCCAATGCCGGGTTTGACGTGGTCTGCCATGCGACCAATCACGCACTGGACCAGTTCGACACAGGTGTCCTGAACTGCCTTCAGAACTGGAAAAACTCTCATCCGGAGACTGCCGTACTCGGCATTCATGACAGCGCGGAGGATCAATCGGAAATATTTGTCACAGAGGTAAACGGGATCCGCATTGCGATCCTGAATTACACATATGGCACCAATGGCATCGAGGCTCCGGCAGATCAGCCGTATCTTGTCGATTATCTCGATGAGAATCGCATTGCGGAAGATATGCGCAAAGCGAACGGTATCTCTGACTTTCAGATTGTCTGCCCCCACTGGGGAACAGAGTACGAACACTATGCCGATGAATCACAGACACACTGGACAGAAGTATTTCTGAGAAACGGAGTGGACCTTGTGATCGGCACGCACCCGCATGTGATCCAGCCGGTGGAGTATATCCACGATGATGAGAGCGGAGCACAGATGCTGGTATACTACTCGCTGGGTAATTTTGTTAACTGGACAAGTGAGTCCGGAACCGGAGTGGCCGACCGCGTTGTCGGCGCCATGGCCGATGTGACGATAGAAAAGGATGAAGAAGGCAAGGTCAGGATTGTCTCCTACGACGCTGTTCCCATGGTCACGCATCTCACATCCGGCAGCGACGGAGTAACCACCTATTTCCTCTCTGATTACACGGAAGAACTGGCCGGAAACAATGCGATCCGCGAACAGGATCCCGCGTTCTCCATGAAATATGCACAGGATCTCTGCGCGCAGATACTGGGAACAGAGACTCAGGGAAACGCGGTGGATACCTCGAATGATCAGGAAAACCTGGATGAACAGGGAAACGAATAAATACAGGAAGAATCGGAATAAGGTCTGCAGGAGGGAAGAGTATGTTCCAAACATTTGAAGAAGTCAAAGAATTTATGGAAAAAGAAGATGTGAAGATGGTCGACTTTATGATGATCGATCTCAATGGCAGATGGCGCCATCTCACGATCCCTTCCGGAAGATTTACAGCAGATACAATGGAATACGGCATCGGGTTTGACGGCAGCAACTATGGCTTTGCGCCTGTTGAAAAAAGCGATATGGTGTTTATTCCGGATGTTACTACTGCGTATATTGATAAGTTCATGGAAATCAAGACACTCGCCATGATCGGGGATGTGTTTGTGATCGATCATCCCCGGAACCGGCCGTTTGATCAGGATCCCAGAAATGTGGCAAAACGCGCAGAAGCGTATATGCGCCAGACAGGCATCGCCGATGAAATAAAAATAGGGCCGGAGTATGAGTTCCATGTATTTGATCATGTCAGCTATTCAAACACCCCGAACCGGTCTGGCTTCCACATTGACACACAGGAGGCTGAATGGAACAAGGGGGTGGATGACGGGCAGAATCTTGCCTACAAAATGGGATATAAAGCAGGATATCATATGGCTCCTCCGCAGGACGTTCTCTACGACTTCCGGAGCCGTGTCACCATGCAGATGGAAGAGCAGGGGATCCGTGTCAAATACCATCACCATGAAGTGGGCGGCCCCGGGCAGCTGGAGATCGAAGTGGAGTTCGGCGGTCTTACGGAAATGGCCGATAAGACGATGCTGACTAAATATATTGTCAAGAATCAGGCGATCCGCGAGGGAAAGACAGCCACGTTTATGCCAAAGCCTATTTATAACGAGGCAGGCAACGGGCTTCATGTGCACATGCATATGTTTAAAGACGGACAGCCGATTTTCTATGACGAGAACGGATATTCACAGCTTTCAAAGGAAGCGCTTTGGTTCATTGGCGGTATCCTGCGCCATATCGGGGCGATCTGCGCGTTTGCAAACCCGAGCACTAACTCATTTAAGCGGCTTGTTCCCGGATTCGAAGCACCAGTCACGGTCGGCTTTGCAACGGCAAACAGAAGCTCGGTCATCCGTATTCCGGCTTATGCAAAGGCGCCCGAACAGAAGCGCTTTGAGCTGCGCAACCCGGATGGGACATGCAACCCGTATTATACTTTTGCCGCTATCCTTATGGCCGGCTTGGACGGGATCAAGAACAAAATAGATCCCGTGGCAGAAGGCAATGGTCCATACGATTTCAATCTTTATGATCTCTCTGATGAAGATAAAGCTAAGATAAAGCGGCTGCCTAAGTCTCTGGGATCCTCTCTCAAAGCACTCGCGAAAGATCATGACTTCCTCACAGAAGGGGGAGTGTTCCCGGAGAAATTGATTGAGATCTGGATCCGCGACAGAAGAGAGGATCTGAAGCGCCAGAATC
>CADBRG010000158.1 GCA_902797015.1 uncultured Lachnospiraceae bacterium | reverse complement strand
GTGGTACAACAGGACTTCAGATCTACGACAGGATCGGAAAAAGAGACGACCTGGAGCTTTTGCGGATCGATGAGGATAAGAGGCACGATCTGGAGGAACGAAAGAAGTTTTTGAATGCGGCTGATATCGTGTTCCTTTGCCTGCCGGATGACGGGGCGAGAGAAGCGGTTTCGCTGATTGAAAACCCGGATGTCCGTGTGATTGATGCTTCGACTGCGCACCGGACAAATGATGCATGGGACTATGGTTTTCCGGAGCTTTCGAAAGAGCAGAGAGAAGCGATCGCAAACAGCAAGCGTGTTGCAAATCCGGGCTGCCACGCGACAGGCTTTATTTCTACTGCGGCACCGCTGGTACGTATGGGAATTCTGCCGAAGGACTATCCGCTGACCTGCTATTCCCTGACCGGGTATTCCGGCGGCGGGAAAAAGATGATCGCGGATTATGAAGCGGAAGGAAGAAAAGAAGAGCTTTCTTCACCGGGTATTTACGGACTGACCTTAAAGCACAAACACTTGCCGGAAATGCAGAAGATCAGTGGCATCGCATATCCGCCGGTTTTCCTGCCGGTTGTTGATGACTATTACAAAGGCATGGCGACAACGATCAGTCTGCAGAACCGCCTTCTGAACGGAACGCCCTCTGCTGAAGAGATCTGCGCGCGTCTGCAGGAGTATTATCAGGATGCTTATTTTGTTAATGTCCTGCCGTTTGGCAGTGTGAGCGGAACGATCTATGCAAACACGCTGGCAGGGACTAACAAGCTGGAGATCATTGTCTGCGGACATGAAGAGCAGACAAGCATAACGGCCCGCTTCGACAACCTTGGAAAAGGTGCCTCAGGGGCCGCTGTACAAAACATGAATATAATGCTTGGGATCGATGAGCGCTGCGGACTGGAATAGGCCGCATCAGAAGCGATCAGTTTCCGTCTGATGCCGGATACCGATAATAAGTTCCGTCCGTCAGGATCGTGATCGTATCGCCTTCGTTTACCAGAAGCATATTTAAAACATCTGCGTATTTTGCGCTGTAGATATTGTTTTCCGAATCTACAATATAAAGCCACGTATTACCGTTTTGATCGATGGTCTCCATCTTCGAAACGGTAATTTCTTTTTCTGCAGCAGCAGAAAGGTCGATCGGTGTCGGCTGATCGATCGTGGTATTACCGGCACCGGCCGTATCTGATGCAGCAGAATCAGCAGAACCATCCGTGTCGCCGGAGACTGCAGTATCCGCAGACGTGCCGGTATCGATTGCTTCTTCCGCACTCAGAGTACCGCCAACCAATGCCTTATATTTCTGGATGCAGTCTTCCTGCGTGGAAGCGACGGCAACCTTGTTGTACTGCTCGACATTGACGCAGGCATATGCCTTGACCAGACCGCTCTTGTCCTTTAAGACCATGATGTAGGTCGGATCTCCGTCTAAAAGGATCAAAGACGGGAAGGATGCTTCGTAACGTTTTTCCTGAACTTCACCTTCTGCGGATGCCATCGCAGAAAATTCGTCTGCACCCGCGCAGGGGATATATTTTGTCTCACTGGTCCGCTGGTTGGACATGATGAAGCCAATGTTGGAGCTGTCGCCATTAACGGAAGTAATACCGGTATAGATCCAGATGTCTGTATCCTTTGCAATGTAACCATAGTCAGACAGATAGGAGCCGTCTTCCGCAGATGTGGAGGATTCCGTTACCCTCCGGCAGCCGCGCTGGCTCAGCTTTGAGTTCCAGAAGCCGTTGGAAAGCTGGCCGTACCAGTTGTACTGTGTGCAGATCAGGTTTCCGTCAAACACATAATCTACCCACGCCGGGATCTTTTCTGTTTCATACCACTGTGTCTGTCCCGTGACCGGATCGGTGATCACGGCGCCTGTCACAACGGTTCCCGCGAACAGACCGATTTTCTTTGTGACAGTCGGTGCGACGAACCAGGCATTGCCTTCCTCATCCACTTCAAAATGTGTTCCCCAGAAAATCTTTGTCGGATACTGATATCTGATATGACGCATCAGGTTTTTCCGGAAGCAGGCATGCGGTGTGTATTTCATGCCCTCGTCCAGTTTGACATATTCCGCATCCATTTTGACCGGGCTTACGGTAACATAACCAGGTGTTCCGTTTTGCCGATTTCTAAACCACTTGAAAAAGCTTGCATAGTCAAGCGGTGCGATCTTGACCGGATCGCCTAAGTAGTTGATCTGTGTATAGTTGGTCACCGCATACTGGGAGACGACATCTGAGAGTGAACCGATCTCGCGATCGCCGAGTTTTTCTGCGGAAGCCGTATCCATTAGCGCGATTTTATTCGTCAGTTCCGCATCCGGCAGCTCGCTTGCATCTGCTTCCTCTACCTGCAGGATGGAGCTGTAGGCGTTGGCGTGCAGAAGCTTCGAGTCTGAAAAGATCGGTATAATCCCCAGGCAGATGATCGCGATGATGATCACCCAGATAGGCAACGGCAGCTGGCGAAGGGAAGCAAAGCGGCCGGCAGATTCCGAACCGTTATCGCCCGAAGCGGAAGCTCCTTTTTTGAATCGGCGGGCAGTCTTTCGCTGTTCGGATTTTATTTTCAATTTTTCCATGAAGGAAGTTTTTCCGTAGCCGCGGGAGCGCCATGCCATGACGTTAAGTGCCGTGAAAAACAGGAATGCGAAAATGAAAACCCAGAGCTCACGGGCATGGATGTTGATGGCAAAGAGTGTCTTCCACCAGACAAACCAGAACAATGCAGCCAGTAAGATTTCTATGATGATATGGATGGTAATGGGTTTTTTCATGTTTATATCCTTTCCAGAATTTTCTGATAATCTTCCGGTGTATCCATATCCATAAGAATGCCGGGATCATCTGTCTCAAGATAAGCCGGATCTACAGGGAGGGAGTCCAATGCACCGCGCAGACCATGATTGCCGTTAAATGAGATGATCTGCTCCAGATAGTCTTTTTTGATGGAAACAGGGTGACCTTTCTGATCCCGGCAGACCGGATAGATCAAAGGGTCCGGACATTTCAGTAACTCCCGTACTACAGAGACAGGAATCAGGGGAATGTCAGCAGGGGTAAAAAGAATGCGGGAGCAGGCATCCGGTACGGCCCGAAAACCGATTTTTGCCGAGTCGAGCATCTGTGTCGAAGCATAATGCGGGTTATGAACAAAAGAAACATGATCTAATGTACGACATGCATTTTTCAAATCGTCTGCACAATAACCGGTCACAATGATACAGTGATCAACACCGGCATCCTGCATCGTCGTAATCAGATGAACGATGGCTGGCTGCCCGTTTACCGGCAAGAGTGGTTTGTAGCGCCCCATTCGTGAAGACAGACCGGCAGCAAGGATGACACAATAGGTTTTGTTCAATGTGGATACCTCCGTGGAGTTTTCAGTATTTATATCATGTGGGAATTCCGATATATTCCGTTGGGATAAGTTGCCAGTCATTCTTTGTATCAGCCGATTCGCCAGCTTCGATCGCTGTCTTTTTCGCCTGTAAAACGGTCACTCCAGCATTTGGCTGCGGGATACAGAGCATGTAGTCAAAGGACCAGGCACCGAGGTGGCAGAGCGCGCTGCGGATGACGCCGCTGTGCGCGACGATGACAAGTGGTGTCGTATTGGTCTCAGATACGATTTCATCGGAATCGTTCTGTTCTTCCAGAGAAAGGATCTTTCTGATTCCGCCAAGGAATCTTGCGCCGGCATCAAAGAAAGATTCTCCTCCGGGTGTCTGATAATAGATCAGGTTTTTTCCACGCTCTTCATATTCTTTAGGATACTTTTCCTGAATCTGCGCGAATGTCATACCATCCCATGTGCCGGCGTCCATTTCGATCAGATCATTTTCTGTATGGATTGGACCGCACCCGGTCTCTTCCTGGATGGCCTTTGCCGTCTGCTGACACCGCGTGAGCGGACTGCTCCAGAGGGAAAAGGAGATGTCATGCGCCCGCAGCCATTTTCCTGCCTGGTGTGCCTGGGTGTGACCTTTTTCGCTTAACGGTACATCCATACGTCCGATGCAGCGCATCAGATCCGCATCCTGGATTTCGCCGTGACGCACCAAAATGATCAGTCGGTCAGAAGATGAAAGCAGCGCGTTAAAATCAATGTTGGGCTGTATGGAACGGATCAGCTCTTCATAGGACAGATTGGCATTTGACATGGAAAATTCCTCCTGCAGCAGATAATGTGTTCTACATTACTTTACAGGAGGAGGTTTTTTTCTGCAATATTTTTGCATAGGTTTATCGAATATCTTCGGTTGACGAAAAGTGCAGCGCTTTCTTATAGTGAAAGTGGAGAATTTTATCCTGAATAAGAATAGTATAGGCTTGAAAAGGAGGACCATTATGACATTTTTAGAGCTGTGTAAAAAAAGATACTCTTGCAGAAAATATTCTGACAAACCGTTAGAGAAAGAGAAATTAGATCAGATCCTGGAGGCTGCACAGACAGCACCGTCTGCGCACAATCAGCAGCCGTGGAAGATCTATGTGCTGCAGAGCCCGGAAGCTTTGGCGAAGGTGGATGCCGTATCTCCGTGCCGCTATGGCGCAGGCACTGTTCTTGCATTTGCCTACAGTTCAGATGAGGAGTGGGTTAATAACAGAGAAGAGACCAAATACCCTTCCGGCCAGATCGATGTGAGCATCATGGCAACGCATGCGATCCTGCAGGCGGCGGAGCTGGATGTAGATTCGACATGGGTTATGGATTTTTCATTTGATGCTTTTAAGAAATCTCTTCCACTTGCAGATAATGAGTATCCCGTACTGCTGATGCCGCTTGGCTATGCAGCGGATGACTGCCAGCCGGCACCGGTACATGTGGTAAGAAAACCGTTGGATGAATTTGTAACCTGCATGTAACAATCAGGGAAGCGGATATAACAGTAGTACTACGCAGTGAGGACAGTCGTATAAAGATACAAGGAGAATGTGTATATGGAAGTCAGACCCTATACGATCCATGTGGATGATGAGGTACTTGACGATCTGATATTTCGTCTTGAACGGACCCGCTGGCCGGAGCCGATCCGTGGGTCCGGCTGGGAGTACGGATCGAATATCGATTATATAAAAGAACTCTGTGCCTATTGGCAGTATGTCTATGACTGGCGTAAATGGGAGGCGGAGCTGAATAAATGGCCGTCCTATATGGTGGAGATCGATGGGGTGGACATCCGCTTCTGGCATGTGAAGGGAAAAGGAGAAAACCCGTTTCCGCTTCTTTTGCTGCACGGCTGGCCGGGGGCGAGCTTTGAGTTTTTTGAGATGATCGGACCACTGACGGATCCTGCGGCATTTGGCGGTGATCCGGCAGACAGCTTTGATGTCGTGATCCCAGATCTGCCGGGGTTTGGCTTCAGCGGGCATCCGAAAGAGCCCGGATGGGGCGCGGACCGCATGGCGCAGGCCGTGCATACCCTGATGACAGAAGCTCTTGGGTACCAAAAATACGGTGCACAGGGCGGTGACTGGGGTTCGATGATCTGTGCAAGGCTTGGAATCCGCTATCCCGAGCAGGCGTGTGCACTGCACCTGAACTATGCAAACCTGCCGATTCCGATGATCGACGAATTGCCGCCGGAAGACATGGAAGCCTGTGACAGACAGATGGAATTTGACTTCTGGGAGGGTGCATATCACCTGATCATGGAGACCAAGGCGGACTCGCTGACGGTGGCACAGTGTGATTCCCCGGCCGGATTTGCTGCCTGGGTCATTGAAAAATTCCGTGCCTGGAGTGACTGTAACGGTGACCTGGAGTTGGTTTATACAAAGGATCAGCTGCTTACGATCATCATGTTTTACTGGGCACCGAACAGCATCTATTCCGCGGCCAGGTTATATTACGAATCGTTTCATAATCCGGAACTGCACTGGGGAGCGCCCGATCCGCAGATCAAGTCGCCGACCGGTGTGGCATTTTTCCCGAAGGATCCGTTTAACCGGCCAAAAAGCTGGGCAGAGAAGCACTACAATCTGGTGCGCTGGAATGTGATGCCATGCGGCGGACATTTTCCGGCACTGGAACAGCCTGCGCTTCTGACGGAGGATGTGCGTTCATTCTTCCGGATGTTCCGCTAGAGGGAAGGTACAGGTTTTAGAAGAAAGCGAGGAAGAGATATGGAGCCAATCTGGACACTGAACAAAGACAGGTGTGTTTTGATCGTCGTGGATATGCAGAATGACTTTGTACGCGAAGGTGCGATCATGGAAGTCAAGGATGCGAAGGGGCAGATTCCACAGATTCAACGCCTGATTGGATGTTGCCGTGAGCTGGGAATCCCTGTGATCTATACCCAGCAGATCACGGATGCCGTGTTCTGCCCGATGGAAGTGATCGGTCAGCCGTGGCTCAAAGAAGCCGGTATGCGGGAAGGCACAGAAGGAATAGAGATCATTGACGAGCTGAAACCGAAACCGGGTGATCATGTGATCCGGAAACGTCGCTTTTCGGCTTTCTATCAGACGGATCTGGAGATCATACTGAAAAATATCCGCGGGATGGAACAGCCGGTGGATACCGTTATTGTCTGCGGGACCGTGACGAATGTCTGCTGTGAGTCTACGATCAGAGATGCTTTTTTCAGGGATTATAAATGTGTCCTGGGAACGGATGTCTGCTCGGCGCACACACCGGAGGCACAGGCCGCAACAATCGCCAATATGGATATCTTTGGCCGGGCCATGAGCTGTGATGAGATCATAGAGGAACTGACACGATAATGAAATAATGATTTTCAGACAGAGGTCTGCTGCATTTTTGCAGCAGATCTTTTTTATTTTCCAGATTAGTCTAACAATTCTGAAGGATTGCCAATAGTAATCGTGCAGATACTGACATGAAAATACTTGATTCTCCCATCGAGTATGTTCGCTGTATTAATGTCAGGAAAGTTTATAAACTATTTATAAACAGTGAGAACGTGAATGAGTAGAGGAATCTGAAATCTGGGGGTGATAAGAAAAGGGAGAGAAGTCTTGTTAACTCGATGTTAGGCATTGACTATATTTGGAGGGATTGATAAGTATGATACCTATTTTATTTGCGGTTATATACTTTGGATTTTTCAGTATCCTGTTTGGAACGATATCCATAAGAAAACAAAAAAAGGCGGCCACAGGTGATGGCGGCGGCGGAAAGAATTTCTTTACGGCGTCTGGACAGATCGGATGGATCGCATTTATGTGTGCCTTCACACTGGCACCGCTTGGCGGCGGTCATACGACAGCTCTGATCGAGCAGCAGTTCGGCATGGGTGCAGCCGTTGCATGGTGGGGCATCCTCGGCGGTGGTGTGTTCGTACCGATCTTCCTGCTCTTCATCGCACCATGGTTCCGTAAGCTGAACAGCAGATTCGGCATTGTAACCTTCCCGCAGGCTACAGAGAAACTGTTCGGATCCAAGATGAAGGTTGTTAACACATCTCTTTCACCGGCTGGTTGGCTTGGTATTACAATGTCCGAGCTTCTTGGTACAGCAACCTGTATCTATGCTCTGACAGCTGGTCGACTTGCATTTGCGCCGTGGTGTGTAATCATTGCCGGTGTTCTGATGCTGATCTACGTTTTGTTCGGCGGCATTCTGCAGGCTTCTTACATGGGCGTTATCAATGCGATCGTATTGATCGTCGGCGCTTATATCGCTGTTTCTGTAGCAATCAATAATGTTCAGAACGGTGCAGAAGGCGTTTATGCAGCATTTGCAGCGAACGGTATGGAATGGCATACAAACATATTCCATCTAACCCCGGTCGTATTGATGAATGTTGCGATTCCGATGATCGTACAGCATGTTCTCTCAGTTTCATCTGAGCAGTGTATGTATCAGCCGGTAATGGCAGTAAAAGACAACTACTCCATGCGTCGTGGCGCTCTGATCGGTGGTATTATCAATACCGCTGCCTGCCTGCCCTTCGTAATCCTTTCTGTAATCGCACAGTCGATTCCGGAAATCGCAGCTGACACACCGCTTCTGGCTGTATCTAACCTGGCATTGACGGCTCTGCCGCAGATTATGATCGGTCTGTTGATCGTATCCCTTCTGGCAGCGCTTCTGTCCACAGGTTCCGGTATGCTTCTGGCAACATCCCAGGTTATCATCGATGACCTGATCTGCCCGATCGTAAACAAAAAGCCGGGCGACAAAGGCTATCTTGGAATCAGCCGTGCCTGCATCATTATTCTTCTGCTGGCTTGTCTCCTTCCGGCAATGAAGGTTTCACTTCTGATCACCCTGTTTATGTGGTGCTTCGCAATCTCCATGCCGATCATGGTTAACTACATGTTCGGTATGTGCTGGAGGATCAATCGAAAGGCGGCGTGGATCACGGTAATTGTATCAACGGCCGTGAACTTCTGGTGGACGTTCGCATGTCCGCCATGGGCAGGTCTCTTTGCCCTTCCGTTCTGGCCGGTCGCATTCGTATCCCTTGGTCTGGGGGCAATCCTGCTGGCAGTTATGCCTGGCTGGGAAAAGGGACTTCTTCGCCAGATCAAAGACATTGAAGCAGCAGAAAAAGAAGAGCTGGCAGCTCTGAAAGCAAAAATGAATGCTTAATTCTTATGAAATGTTGATATAGGAGGCGAGTATATGCATTGGATAATTATTGACATCATTGGTGGCCTGGCCGTATGCGCTGTAGCGAATTTGATCATACATGGGATCTTTAAGGGCATGGGTCGTCACCTGAATGATGGTGATGAAGAAGTTCGTATCATGAACGAGTTAAGAGAGTTAAAGGGAGAAAGACAGGAGGGATGATATGCAACCAGTAGATACCTTCGTAGCATTATATCTTATTGGCGTAATGGTCGTCTGCCTGATTCTGGGCATTGTTGCTTACAATAAAAAGAAAGAGCGCGGAGAGACCATCGAGTAAAATCCGTACAGGATATTCGTTTTGTCCGGGATTTCCTTATGGGAAGTCCCGGACATATTAATTAATGCATATTGGAAAATAACAGTAATTAGCGATAAACTATAAATTAAGAAAGGGTGTGATTTTTATGATAATAAAAGCGGCGATCATCGAGCATGGCGGCGACCCGTTTGAGATCACAGAGCTTGAATTAAATGATCCGAAGCAGGGAGAAGTTCTGGTAAAGGTTACGGCATGTGGTGTCTGCCATACGGATGATGTGGCAAGAAACCAGATCATCCCGGTACCGCTTCCGGCAGTGTTCGGACATGAAGGCTGCGGCGTGATCGAGAAAGTCGGACCGGGCGTGACGGAATTTGCACCTGGAGATCGTGTCGGATTTTCGTTTGGTTCCTGTGGCGTGTGTGAAGCATGCCGGACAGGAAAGCCATATGGATGTAAGGAAAACCGCCGTCTGAATTTCTCGGGCGTGCAGTATGACAATACCAAACGTCTGTTAAAGGACGATACGTTTGTATCCTCTTTCTTTGGACAGGGCGCGTTTGCGACACATGCAGTTGTACATGTGAACAACCTGATTCCGGTAGCAGATGATATCGATCTGAAGATGGTCGCACCGATGGGCTGCGGCATCCAGACCGGTGCAGGCGCGGTACTGAATTTCTTAAGACCGGGCCCGGATTCTTCGATCATCATCACAGGCTGCGGCCCTGTTGGATTGAGTGCTGTCATGGCGGCAAAGATCGCAGGCTGCACCAAGATCATCGCATGTGATGTCGTACAGTCCCGTCTGGATCTGGCAATCGAACTGGGCGCAACGGATGCGATCAATTCAAAAATGATCCCGGATGTGCCGACCGTAGTCAAAGAGATGACAGACGGCATGGGGACGCATTATGCGATCGACTGTACAGGAATCGGCGCGATCGTAAGACAGAGCTTAAACTGCACGAGACCGCTTGGAACCTGCGTTGTCCTTGGTGCGACACAGGAGCTGACCATTCATGTGGAAGAAGAGCTGATGGGACTCGGAAAGACCCTGGCAGGTGTCGTAGAGGGATGTTCCAATCCGAAGATCTTTATCCCGCAGCTTCTGGATTATTACAGAAAAGGCATGTTCCCATTTGACAGATTGATTAAGTACTATGATTTTGAGGACATCAATCAGGCGTTTGAAGACACGAAGAACGGCAAGGTATTAAAGGCAGTTCTCTGTATGGATAACTAACGTCGAAGTCGGTTTTGTAAAAAGACGGGGTAAAAAAGATGGCAAAAATTTCAAGAAAATCACTTGTGATCAATGGTGTACAGCGGTATGTCGTATATGATCCTGAAAAAGATAAACTGGTTCATGTGCTGCGAAGACTCGGACTGACCGGTACGAAAATCGGTTGTGAAAAGGGCGTCTGCGGTGCCTGTACAGTTGTGCTGGACAAAAAGGTCGTGCGCTCCTGCGTGATCAGGATGGACAAGGTCCGGGATTTTGCGGAAGTCATCACGATCGAAGGAATCGGAACACCGTGGAATCTGCACCCGATCCAGGTTGCATGGATCAAGAACGGTGGCGCGCAGTGCGGTTTCTGCACACCGGGATTTATCATGTCTGCATACGGTCTTTTGCTGGTGAACCCGGATCCGACCAGAGAAGAGGTGCGGGAATGGTTTAAGAAAAACCACAATGTCTGCCGTTGTACGGGATATAAGCAGCTCATTGACGGTGTTATGGACGCGGCAGCAGTTATGCGCGGTGAAAAGACCATTGATGAGATCAGCTGGAAGCCAAAAGAAGGGGAAGACCTTTACGGAAGTGAAATGCCGCGTCCGACAGCGCTTGCAAAAGTATGCGGCCTGACGGATTACGGTGATGATGTAGCAATGAAAATGCCGGGAACCGTAGCATATCTGGCACCCGTTATGGCAGGTGTGCCGCATGCAAAGATCAAGAGCATCGATGTATCGGAGGCAGAAGCGATCCCGGGAGTTATCAAAGTACTGACGGCAGCAGATGTACAGGGATCAAATGATATTTCATTCCCGGCTGTTGTCCCGAGACAGAAAGGTCAGGGCGCACCGAAGTTCCCTGTCATCGCGGAAGATGTGATCAACCGCCGCGGTGATGTTTATGCCGTGGTCGCAGCTGTTTCAACAGAGATCGCGAGAGAGGCAGCGAAAAAGGTAAAGGCAGATCTTGAGATCCTGCCGTCCTATATGAGCGTACTGGAATCTTCGATGCCGGGCGCACTGCAGCTGTATCCGAACATTCCGAACCAGTATCTGTTCGCACCGCTTTATAAGGGCGAGGATACGGAAGAAATCTTTGAGGATGCGGATATCGTAGTAGAAGGCAGCTGGCATTCACAGAGACAGCCGCACTTAACGATCGAGCCGGATGTATTCCAGGGTTACTGGGATGAAGACGGGATGCTTACGATCATGAGTAAGACGCATGACCTGTATGGATGCCGCGACGAGCTGGCACCGGCGATCGGTATGGATCCGGAGAAGATCCGTATGATCGACAATCCTGCAGGCGGATGCTTTGGTTATTCCACGATCTCGAACATTTTCGCGATCGCAGGTGTTGCAGTTATGGCACTTGATATGCCATGCTCCATGACACTGACCTATGAAGAGCATATGCATATGACAGGAAAACGTTCCGGGACCTATTCCAACGGACGTCTGGCATGTGACGAAGACGGTATGATCCAGGGTGTTGAATTTGATGTTGTTCAGGATCACGGCGCATACGCAGG
>CADBRG010000157.1 GCA_902797015.1 uncultured Lachnospiraceae bacterium | reverse complement strand
TCAAAACTGACCACATCAATATTTGTTATGACATGGCCGTCTGAACGCCTTACCATCTTTTTTTGTGTTTCCAGAGTAAACTGTTCGGGAACGATCAGAAAGACCCTCTGAAACGGATCCTTCTGTGCGTACTCTGTCAGCTTATCATAGAGGATTTCAGATTTCCCGCAGCCGGGATTGCCGTAGATAAATTGAAGCGCCATACGCTTTTAGCTCGCCTCCGCCATCTGCGCAAGTTTTGCTGCCTGGTCTGCTGCGATCAGACTGTCGAGGATTTCCTGGATATCGCCGTTCATAATGGATTCCAGACGATATAAGGTCAGCTTGATCCGGTGGTCTGTCACACGTCCCTGCGGGAAGTTGTAGGTTATGATCTTTTCAGAACGGTCGCCGGTACCGATCTGGCTTCTTCTGGCATCTGCTTCCGCATCGTGTGCCTTTTGCATTTCCATGTCATACAGTTTTGCACGAAGTACCTTAAGGGCTTTGTCCTTGTTTTTCAGCTGTGATTTCTCGTCCTGACAGGAAATGACGATGCCGGTCGGAAGGTGAGTCAGTCGAACCGCGGAATCGGTCGTATTGACGCACTGTCCGCCATTACCTGAAGCGCGGAATACGTCAAATTTACAATCGTTAAGATCGATTTCGACATCCACATCTTCTGCTTCCGGCATGATTGCAACGGTAATGGTTGAGGTATGAATCCGGCCGCCGGATTCCGTCTCGGGTACACGCTGTACACGATGCACGCCGCTTTCGTATTTTAATACGGAATATGCACCCTGACCGCTGACCATGAAGCTGACATATTTCATGCCACCGATGCCGATTTCTTCGACATCCATTGTCTCGACCTTCCATCTTCTGGATTCTGCATAGTGGACATACATTCTGTAGATCTCTGCTGCAAATAAAGCGGCCTCATCTCCGCCGGCACCCGCACGGATCTCAACGATGACATTCTTATCATCATTCGGGTCTTTCGGAAGAAGCAGGATCTTCAGCTCTGTCTCAAGCTCTTCAATGCGTGATTTTGCTTCGCTCATCTCTTCCTTCAGAAGCTCACGCATCTCTTCATCTTTTTCCTCCTGGAGCATCTCCAGGCTGTCAGATACAGTCTGCTGACAGGTTTTGTATTCTTTGTACGCCTCTACGATCGGCGCAAGATTGCTCTGCTCTTTCATCAGCTTCTGGAAACGCGCCGGATCATTTGCGACATCCGGTTCGCTGAGCAAAAGCAGAATTTCCTCAAATCGGTGTAATATATCTTCAAGACGATCAAACATAAGTTACGCTCTCCTTCCTGTAACAATGCGGTCCAGACCATTTAAGTCCTGAATGATCTGTATGTCTGTAAAGTCATTTTCTCTTAACAGTGTGCTGACATCATAAGCCTGTCCGGCACCGATTTCCATCATCAATATGCCGCCCGGATTTAAGTGATCCGGCGCATTGGCTGAGATCTTTTTGTAAAAATCAAGACCGTCGATTCCGCCGTATAAGGCCAGATGCGGGTCATGGTCTTTGACTTCGGGCATTAATGTTTCCATCTCCGCCTGACTGATATAGGGCGGATTGCTGAGGATCATATCGTATTGTCCGCTGATGCCTTCAAACAGGTCGCTTTGTATGAAATTGACCGGTGCATCATTTGCATCGGCATTTTTTTTTGCAACTTCCAACGCTTCAGAAGAGACATCAGATGCGTCTGTTTTGATACCCGGACATTGCGTGGATACTGTAATGGCAATGCAACCCGAGCCTGTACAAAGATCCAGAACAGACATGCCTGCCTGCAGCGCTTTCAATGCATGCTCCACCAAAAGCTCTGTTTCCGGTCTTGGGATCAAGACACTTGGTGACACATTAAACTCCAGTCCGTAAAAGTAAGCTTTTCCTAAAATATGCTGTAACGGGACGTGGGCACAGCGACAATCGATATTTTGCGCAAACAAGGCTGCTTCTGCTTCAGTCATCGGATCAGCTTTTCGTATCAGAAAATCGCCGAGAGACAGGTCCAGCTGATCGCAAAGAAGTGCTCTGCTCTCCCAGTCAGCATTTTCTATTCCGTTTTCTGCCAGGCATCTGGCGCCGGCCTGACAGCTTTCCCAAATTGTATTCATATCATCATCTAAAAGCAGGTTGGCTGACATGTATCAGGACTTTCCTGCTGCCTGTATTCAGCTACATAGGAACGCCAGTCAAACACAGCCTCAACCGAAGCGATTCCGACTTCGATCATATCATCATCAGGTTCCTTGGTCGTCATATGCTGCAGGGCCAGTCCCGGTTTGCTGATCGCATTGATCACCGGATTGTCGTATCTTCCGGCCAGTCTTAAGACTTCATAGGAAATCCCGGCGATGATCGGCACAAGGATCAGGCGGATGACGATCCGCATGGTATGTGAATCCACACGGATGAACAAAAACAGAATGATGCTTAAGATCACGACGAACATCAGAAAGCTGGTTCCGCAGCGCTTGTGCTCTTTTGAGCTGATGCGTACGTTTTCAACGGTCAGGTCCAGACCATGTTCGATGCAGTTGATGCATTTATGTTCTGCACCGTGATACATGTATGTTCTCTTTATATCCTGAAGGAAGGATATGAGCCATACATACAGAATAAATAT
>CADBRG010000156.1 GCA_902797015.1 uncultured Lachnospiraceae bacterium | reverse complement strand
TCAAAGAGGGCGTTGACAAGGCTGAAGCTGAAGACATCAAGGCTAAGGTTGAGGCAGAGGGCGCTGTTGTTACACTGAAGTAATATGCGCGCGAGAAAAAAGCTGGCTGCCTTTTGCAATATCAATGTTTTGGGCGGCAGGCTGAGACAAGAATGATACTTAGACGGAGGATTTTCGAAAGAAGATCCTCCGTTTTGTTTTTTTATAAATACATGAAAAAGTTCTTGACACTTGACATGTGTTTATGATATCCTTATTTGCGCTTTACTGCGTAAACATGGGTATACTATACCCTAAAATAGCAATAATGCACGAAATCGAATACGATTTCTTGGGACTTTTACCAAAAAACACGGCACATTTTGAGAGGTGGAACGTCAATGGAGAAAAACAGAATACGTCCGGTCGAGGCCGGAAGAAACATGCGTATGAGTTATTCCAGACAGAAGGAAGTCCTGGAGATGCCTAACCTGATCGAGGTTCAGAAGGAATCATATAAGTGGTTTCTGACCGAAGGGTTAAAGGAAGTCTTCGAGGATGTATCTCCGATTATGGATTACAGCGGTAATCTCAGCCTGGAATTCGGAGACTTTACACTCTGTACGGATGAAGTGAAATATTCCATACAGGAGTGTAAGGGCAGGGATATGACTTATGCGGCACCATTGAAAGTCAAGGTGAGACTCTATAACAAAGAGGCAGAAGACATCAATGAGCATGAGATTTTTATCGGCGATCTTCCTCTGATGACTGAGACGGGCACATTTGTGATCAATGGCGCTGAGCGTGTTATCGTCAGCCAGCTGGTTCGTTCACCGGGTATTTATTATGGAATTGCCCATGATAAAGTCGGTAAGGAGCTTTTTTCCTGTACCGTAATTCCGAACAGAGGTGCATGGCTGGAGTATGAGACGGATTCAAATGATGTATTTTACGTTCGTGTTGACAGAACCCGTAAGGTACCGATCACAGTTCTGATCCGTGCACTTGGCTATGGCACGAATCAGGAGATCATTGACCTCTTTGGCGAAGAGCCGAAGATCATGGCAAGTCTCGGAAAAGATATCGCTGCAAGCTATCAGGATGGTCTTCTGGAATTATACAAAAAAATCCGCCCGGGCGAGCCGCTTTCTGTGGAAAGTGCGGAGAGTCTGATCACAGCGATGTTCTTCGACCCGAGAAGATATGATCTGGCCCGTGTTGGCAGATATAAATTCAACAAAAAACTGATGCTGCGCAACCGGATCGCCGGTCAGACACTCGCAGAAGATGTTGTTGATATGCAGACAGGTGAATTCCTGGCAGAAGCAGGCACAGTTGTAACAAGAGAGCTCGCAGACCAGATTCAGAATGCTGCAGTTCCGGCTGTTATGATCCAGACAGAAAGCCGCAATGTCCGTGTTCTTTCCAATATGATGGTAGATCTGCGCAATTACGTAGACTGTGATCCGGAAGAACTGGGCATCACAGAGCTTGTATATTATCCGGTGCTTGAGCAGATGATGCGTGAGATTCCGGAGATCGAGGATCTGAAGGAAGCGATCAAGAGAAGCGTACATGATCTGATTCCGAAGCATATCACCAAGGAAGACATCATTGCTTCCATTAACTATCATATCCATTTAGAGTACGGCATCGGTAGCGATGATGATATTGACCACCTCGGAAACCGTCGTATCCGTGCCGTTGGCGAGCTTCTGCAGAACCAGTACAGAATCGGTATTTCCCGTCTGGAGCGTGTTGTTCGCGAGCGTATGACCACACAGGATATTGAGACGATCACACCGCAGAGTCTGATCAACATCAAACCGGTAACAGCTGCAGTCAAAGAATTCTTTGGTTCTTCCCAGCTGTCCCAGTTCATGGATCAGAACAATCCGCTTGGTGAGCTGACCCATAAGCGTCGTCTGTCTGCACTGGGCCCCGGTGGTCTTTCCAGAGACCGTGCAGGATTTGAGGTCCGTGATATTCATTATTCCCATTACGGAAGAATGTGCCCGATCGAGACGCCTGAAGGTCCGAACATCGGTCTGATCAACTCACTGGCTTCCTATGCGCGCATCAACAAATACGGTTTTGTTGAGGCACCGTATCGTAAGATTGATAAAACAGATCCGCAGAATCCGCGTGTTACGGATGAAGTTGTCTATATGACGGCGGATGAAGAAGATAATTACCATGTAGCACAGGCGAATGAGCCGCTGGATGAAGAAGGACACTTCAAGAGAAAATCCGTATCCGGCCGTTTCCGTAAGGAGACACAGGAATACGAGAGAACCGCGTTTGATTACATGGACGTTTCTCCGAAGATGGTATTCTCAGTTGCTACTGCCCTGATCCCGTTCCTGGAGAATGACGATGCGAACCGTGCACTGATGGGTGCGAACATGCAGCGTCAGGCAGTGCCGCTTCTGACCACCGAAGCTCCGGTAGTCGGAACCGGAATGGAGCCGAAGACTGCAGTTGACTCCGGTGTTTGTGTTGTCGCAAAGGCAGACGGTGTAGTTGAGCGCGCATGCGCGGATGTCATCACGATCAAGTATGATGAGGATGGCACCAGAGAAGACATCCGTCTTTCCAAATTCGAACGCTCCAACCAGTCCAACTGCTACAACCAGCGTCCAATCGTATTCAAGGGCGATCATGTGAAGGCAGGACAGGTCATCGCGGACGGTCCGTCTACCGCAAAGGGCGAGCTGGCACTTGGTAAGAACCCGCTGATCGGTTTCATGACCTGGGAAGGCTATAACTACGAGGACGCGGTTCTGCTGTCGGAGCGTCTGGTCAGGGACGACGTGTTCACCTCCATCCATATCGAAGAATATGAGGCGGAGGCGAGAGAAACCAAGCTCG
>CADBRG010000155.1 GCA_902797015.1 uncultured Lachnospiraceae bacterium | reverse complement strand
TCTACAAATACCCATAAATCTTTGCTTTTTACTTCCACGGTTCGTCCCTCCTTTAAATGATATTCGCTTCATCCAGCAGGGAAACGAGTTTCACTGCGCTTTCTGCGTCGGTTTCTTCTTTGATCACAACGCCGCCCTGTTTAACCGGCGGTACAAATGTCTTTTTAACACGTGTCGGAGATCCTTTCAGACCGATGCACGCACGATCGATATCCGGGAAAGCGTCTACTGTTAATGTGGTGATCTCTTTTTTCCTTGCAGCAAGTTTACTCTTAACTGACGGATAACGCATGTCAAACGCCGGTTTGGTAAAGGTGATCAGGCACGGATATTTTACACCGACTACCTGCTGACCGCCGTCGATCTCTTTGTAAACTTTCAGGCGATCTGCCTCTGCTTCACAGGTCAGACCATAAGTAACCTGCGGAAGATCCAGATGCTCTGCGATCTCACATCCTACCTGAGCTGTATCACCATCGATAGCCTGCTTACCGCAGAAGATCATGTCGAATTTGCCTTCGATCTCTTCGATCTTCTTAATTGCGCAAGCAATAATGTAGCTGGTTGCCAGCGTATCGGAACCACCGAATGCACGGTCAGATACCAGATATCCGGTGTCGCCGCCTACTGCAAGGCACTCGCGAACAACTGCTTCAGCCTGGCTCGGGCCCATGCTGACGATAACGATCTTGGTGTCCGGATCTTTGTCTTTGATTCGTGCTGCTGCTTCCATTGCATAGCTGTCAAACGGATTCAGGATACTTGGTACGCCATCACGGACCAGCGTATTTGTTACCGGATCGATTTTGATGATCGTCGTGTCCGGAACCTGCTTAACGCATACTAAAATGTTCATAGACTTCTCCTCCTGCATTCATGCAACTTACTAAAGGGCATAGTTACTATCATATAAGTAACTACTAACGATAAAAAAAGTATAAGAGATTGACAAACTAATGTCAATCTCTTATTACGCATTTAGACTTAACTTTTTGTTTTATCCCGATAAAAGGATTAATACTCGACTTTGCCCATGTGCTCATCGTTGATCACATAGTAAGCTGCGCTGTCTTCCGGTTTCAGATACATTGCGATATCTTTTACCGCAACGTCCGGCTGCAGTGCCGCAAACTGCGCAATCGCACGCTCTTTCAGATCTTCAACATTCACATCTTTTCCCATGAACTGAAGGATCATCTTAGAAGACGGTTTTTTCACGGTCTTCTTCGCTGCAGGCTTTTTCGCTGCTGTCTTCTTTGCTGCAGGTTCCTTTGCAGCTGCCTTCTTTGTTTCTGTTTTCTTGGTCTCAGCTTTCGCTGCTGCTTTTTTCGTTGCAATCTTTGCGGCCGGTTTTTTCTCTTCAGCTTTTACTGCCGGTTTCTTTTCTTCAGCTTTCGCTTCGGTTTTCTTCTCCTCAGCTTTTGCTGCCGGTTCCGCAACCTTTGCTGTCACTTTCTCTTCAGTCTTCACTGTTGCAACTTTTTTTTCTTCTTTGACTTCCGCTTTCACTGCCTCTGTCTTTGCTTTACTTGTTGCCATTGTTGAAAAACCTCCTACAACTTAATACTTTATTACAAGCCTATTATCCGCCTTTTTATCGGAAAAATCAACCTCTGAAACCGTCAAGTACCTGAAAGAATGCAGGAAATGTCTTTGCACAGCATCCCGGATCAAGAATCCGGATCCCTTCTGCACGAAGTCCCATCAATGCAAAGGACATCGCCACCCTGTGATCGGAAAAAGTCTCAATCTCACAGGGCTTTGGAACGCCCGGCCAGATCGTCACACCATCCTCCCGTTCCTCACAATGAATACCCGCACGGTTTAAATTGCCCGCGATTGCATTGATCCTGTCACATTCCTGTCCCCGGATATGCGCGATGCCTGATATTTCAACCGGGCCGTCTGCAAAAGGTGCAATTGCAGCCAAAGTCAGCGCCTGGTCGGAAAAATCATTCATATTGACTGAGATGCCGCCAAGCTTCTCAGGTCCCTTCAGACAGATTCCCTCCGGCGTATCTTTCATAGTACATCCCATGTCACACAGGACATCCAGAAACTTTAAATCGCCCTGTGAAAGGTCACGATGCACACCTGCCACTGTCACCTCCAGGCCACACAGTGCCGCCGCGGCATAAAAGTAGCAGGCACCGGAAACATCCGGTTCGATCGCATACGGTCTGCTTTGGTAAGCAGAATCCGCCGGTATGATATATTCGTTTCCATTCTTTAAAACATCTACGCCAAATTCACGCATCATACTGCGCGTGATCCTGACATATGCACCGTCTGTCTTCTGACTGGTGATCCTGATGGTCAGTGCCCCCGGCAGCATCGGCGCTGTCATCAAAAGTGCGCTCAAAAACTGTGTGCTTTCACTGATATCAAGCCCGATCACGCGATCCTGCACGGCGGCCCCGTTTCCATGGATCCTGACCGGAAGGCAGTCTTCATTTTCCAGGCAGACGATTTCTGCCCCCATCAGACGCAATGCTTCAAAAAGCGGTTTCATCGGCCGCTTTCTCATTTGCGCGGAAGCATCGATCTCATATGTCCCATCCGAAAAACCCAGCATCGCCGTCAGAAATCTTGCCGCCGTTCCGGCGCTGCCGACATAGATCGTACCAGATTTTTTCGGAATCTTACCGCCCATGCCGTTGATCAGAACCGTCCGCTGATCATTTTCTGTCCGGATCTCAAATCCAAGTTCTTTCAGGCACGACAAAAAGTGACTGGCATCATCGCTGACAAGCGCGCCGTCTAATCTGCTCCATCCATCTGCGAGTGCTGCAAGCAGAAGCGCCCGGTTCGTAACGCTTTTCGAACCGGGCACCTGTACATTTGCTTTCGCAGACTTTAGAATCGGTTTTCCCTCATAAAAGTCCTGTTTCATATATAACCATCCGTTTCAACTGCTTCGAAACCATTATTCCTCTCCACCATCATCTGCCGGAGCTTCCTCTGTGGTTTCTGTTGTTGTTTCTGTCGTGGTCTCTGTTGTGGTCTCCGTTGTAGTCTCTGCCGGAGTTTCTGTTGTGGTCTCTGTTGTAGTCTCTGTCGTTTCTTCCGTCACTTCTTCTGTCTCTTCCTCTTCTTCCACATCTTCTGCCGGATCATGCGTATAACCATAGTCCTGATATACAGAGTAGTGACGGCTGATCTTCTCAATATCGAATTCAGCGGTTTCCTTACCGTCGATCATATAAAGCATCGCTTCACGCCAGATCCTTGCAGGATAGGTACCACCGTACAGGTTGGAAAGCTCTTTCGGCTGATCGTAACCAACCCAGACAGCGATCGTATAATACGGTGTGAATCCGCAGAACCATCCGTCCTTACTCTCGTTGGTCGTACCGGTCTTTCCTGCTGCTTCCGTATCAGAATGAGAATACCAGTTCATGCTGCTTGCCGTACCTGTCGTAACGACACCCATCATGACATCCGTCATCTGATCCGCAGCTTCCTGTTCATAGACACGAACCGTATCCGGAGACGAATAAATATTGTTTCCGTCATGATCTACGATCTGGCTGATGCAGTCTGTTTCGGTATACTGACCGTGATTCTCGAGCGTACTGTAGGCATTCGCCATCTCTACGGTCGTCGCACCATAGGTCAATGCACCAAGCGCCGCACTCTTGACGTGGTCGGAAGGTAAGATCTTTGAGAAATGCATATCATGGACATGAGAAATGCCGGTATCAATACCAATCTCATTAAACAGCCAGTATGCACATCCGTTGATACTGTTGATCACCGCCCGGCGGAGCGTCATTTCATCTCCGTACATATTACTGATTTCAGAAGCCGAAGCCTTCTTCGCCTTTGATACATCAATATTCCTTAACATCGAATACTGTGTAAAGCCTTCTTCAAATGCCGGCGCGTATACAACGAGCGGCTTGAAGGTACTACCCGGCTGCCGATAACTCTGGAATGCACGGTTCAAGGAATAGGTTGAATCCAGTTCATCCTGCTTCCGGCCACCGATGATCGCTACGACTTTTCCGGTCTGATTGTCAATAACGGTCATTGCTCCCTGCAGTTCGTAGACACCGTCATCCTTGGTGCTGTCATTAAAGGAAAGGCCTTCATTTAAGACTTCCTGCAGATTCTCCTGTGCATCTTCATCGATGGTCGTATAGATTTTGTATCCGCCGGTATAAAGCTTGTAACGGGACTCCTCATAAGCCTCATTGTATGCTTCCATATAGGTCTCATACGCTTCGGTGTCTTCGAATTCATACTCAAAACCGAATCCGTCCACCTTCATCAGATAACGCACCGCACAGTTTACGGCATATGTGGTCTCATAATCGTAATATTCTGTTTTTTCTTCTTTTGGTGTAACCGTAATATCCTCAGCGACCGCTTCCTCATAAGCTCCCTGAGCGATATAACCGCACTCAAGCATATCCTTTAAGATCTTATTCCGACGCGGGATCGCATTGGCACTGTCCTTATAAGGATTGTAGTACTCCGGATAGTTCGGGATCGCACAGATATAGGCGATCTGGGATACATCCAGTTCATCCACAGTCGTACCGAAATACGTCAGTGAGGCATCCTGTACTCCGTAAATACCGTTTGCAAAGCAGCAGGTGTTGCAATAGAATTCCATAATCTGTTCTTTGCTGTATTTTCCGGCAAGCTCTTTTGCGATAAAGATCTCTCGGATCTTACGGATAATGGACTTGTCTCTCGTCAGATACTGCGTTCTTGCAAGCTGCTGTGTGATCGTACTCGCACCCTCCGCAACTTTTCCGCGGGAACGCGCATAATCAACTACCGCACGTATGATACCCTTAACATCATATCCTTCGTTTTCCCAATAGGTACGATCCTCGATCGCAACGAACGCATTGATGACGTCTTCCGGAATCTGATCGTACTTCAGATATGTCGCATCCGTATCGCTCGACAATTCGGCGATCTCGTTGCCGTCACTGTCATAAACATATGAGCTTTCCGCAAGGCGGAAATCCTCCGGTCTGCTGTCTGCTACGATCTGCTTTGCATCATCCTGCATTTCAAACAGATTCATCCCGGATTCTTTCTTCAGATACATATTTCCGCCGACAAACCCTGCTGCCAGCAGTCCGATGATCACAACGATCACGATCAGAAAGTTTCTGAAAAAGTCAATCCTGCGTGCGATTGCAAGCTGACGCTTATATTCCTTTTTGCTTAGTGGCTTCTTTCTCTGCGCAATCTTAACGCGTTTTACGCGGGAAATCGGCATTCTTTTTCGTTCCATGGATTTCTCTTCTTTCTCTCACCGTATAAAAACCCACTTTTTGCATTATCCATTGGATTTTACCACATGTTACTGCTTTTGGCAAATTGCTGCATATTTATGCAAAAAAAATCCTGAAAGACATCGCCTGTGATGCTCTCAGGATATTCTACAAAATGGATTCTCTTTTAATTCTCCGGTATGCCAAGGATACTTCTGACCGTTTCCGTAACTTCATCCTTTGGCTGATTCAATGCAACAGCAAGCTCATCATAAAGCTCGTGCTCTGCTGCCCTGAGATAGCGTTCGTCAAGCGCCGTGTTCTTTTTCCCGGCAGCGATCCGCTCCTCCTTGCGCGTTGCCAGTGTCTTGATCAGACTGACCAGCATCTTACAATCGCAGGTACGCATCGCATCCTTATAATCCTGCTCCCTTTTTTTATCTTCCGCAACTTCCAGGCAGGCAATCTGCGGAATCTCACCGAGCAGCTGCTTTCCTTCTGCTTCTGTGATCACTTTACGGATCACGGCCTTTTCGCTGTCCGCCGGAAGATATACACGCGCACCTTCATCCCAGACCGGATGCAACACATAATACGGGCGCTCCTTATCAGCCCCCGGCATCTTCATCTGGGTAATATCCGCAACGGTGCAAACACCCTTGCTGCCATATACAACGTGATCTCCGATCTTAAACATGCAAAAAGACTCCTTTCGACGTTTATCATATCATACTTTTACGAAAAATGTCAGTGCGAATCCGCTTTGTACAAAAGAAAAATCCCGCCTGTATGTAAAACAGACGGGATTTCATGAATCCTGTAACTTATAATCCGTCTATATTATCGCTTGTTGGATGCACGCCAGATCTTCTGTTCCTCTGCCGCCTTGATCAGTTCATCCCTGAAATCCGGATGGGCAATGGAGATGATGCGCTCAGCTTTCTCCCAGGTCGGGATACCCTGAATGTTAACAACACCATACTCAGTTGCCATAAACATCGCCTGTGTACGCGGTGTCGTGATCACATCGCCATTGGTAAACTTCGGAAGGATATTAGAATGTACCACACCCTGTTTGTCTGTGTGGGTAGACGGCATTGCCAGGAATGCCTGTCCGTGTGCTGCCTCGCCTGCACCTGTTACAAAGTCAAGCTGGCCGCCGGTACCACTGATGTGACGCGTTCCCGCTGTCTCGGAGCAAACCTGTCCGTAAAGATCCATCGCGATACATCCGTTGATGGATACAAAATGGTCGAGCGCCTTGATCGTTGCCGGATTGTTTACATAAGCCATCGGCGCGGACATAATATCCACGTTCATGTGCAGATAATCATAAAGCTCTTTTGAACCGTTACAGATTGAGAAGACGCCCTTACCTGTATTGATCGGTTTTTTCTTATTCGTGATCTTGCCTGCTTCATAAAGCTTTAAGTATCCGTCACTCATCAGCTCTGTATGCATACCCAGATCCTTCAGATCTGACTCTGCGATCAGACCACCGAGTGCATTCGGCATACCGCCGATACCGATCTGCAGTGTGATACCGTCATACAGATACGGGAAGATATTGTTCGCGATCGCACGGTCGATCTCTCCGGCCGGCGCACCCGGTGCAGTACCGAGCGGAACATTGTTCTCTACAACATAGTCAACATCCGTGATATGGATATGGTCTGCTTCCATACCGAAAACAACCGGCATGTTCTCGTTTACTTCCAGGATGATGTGATCTGCTACGTCAAGCATTTCCTGCATACAGCAGTTGGTCAGACCATAACTGAAATAACCGTGCGGTCCCATCGGTGAAACTGTGATCATCGCAACATTGACCGGCGCATATCCTTTTGTATAGTAGGATCCGTTAAAACGGAACAGCATCGGCATATAATAAGCCAGCCCCTTGTCCACATAGTGGCGGTCAAGGCCTGAGCAATGCCATGCATTATAAGTAAATGCCTTATGCTCCGGATCCTGCTCTACGACCTGTACCGGCTTCATAGCGATCGCATTACGGATCTTAACATCCTTTAATTCATCCTTGCGTGCTGCCAGTGCGGCATCCAGTGCCTCCGGGAAAGAACAGGTCTGGCAATAGTCTACCCAGTCACCGTCTTTTACGATCTTAACCGCTTCTTCAGCAGTCACCAGTCTTTTCTGATATTCTTCATAAACATTCATGCTGCGATCCTCCTTATTCTTCCTTTTGCCGGATCAGATCCGATATCTGTTTTCAAAACGAATCTTATAAAACATTACTGATATATCAAGCATACCAGAACTAAAAAGTGTCAGCAAGCAAAAAATCGTATATCTTATACGATTTTTGCATCATTTTAATATACCGTCAATTCGTCAACCTGCTTTGCTTTGCCCTTTGTATAAAGAATGATCGTGTCGTCCTCGATCAGGACCATATCTCCCTTCGGGATGATCATATTTCCGTTTCGCTTCACCATAACGATGAATGTCTGACGGGAGATATCCAGATCGCGGATCGCAACACCGTTCCACGGATGATCTCTTTTCAGGAGAACTTCCTTCATATTGACCGTCTGACGGTCGTTCTTTAATGACTCGGCTGCAATGATCAGCGTATCCCCGGCGCGGATCACAACATCACCACGCGGGATCAGTGTCTCATGGCCTCTCTGCAAAGCAGCAATGATGATCCCGCTCGGCAGACCGAGATCCATGATCATCCGGTCATTCCACTTATCTCCCTTTTCCATCCGGATCTTGATAAAATGGATATCCTCTTCGATCGCGTAGTCACCCATCTTTTTCAGCTTGGTATACTGCTCAACGAATCCGGCGGAAATGATACCGGTCGGGATTGCAACCATCATAACGCCCACAAAGGCGATGACGATTCCCGCGATCTGTCCCGCAACCGTGATCGGATAGATATCTCCGTATCCTACGGTAAGCAATGCCGAGACTGCCCACCAGATTCCCGAAAACGCATTGGTAAATACATCCGGCTGCGCTTCATGCTCGAGACCATACATGCAAAGGCTTGCGGCCAGCATCACGATTCCGAGAATAAAAAACGAAGATACCAGCTGCTGCTTTTTGCTCCTGAAGACCTCTCCGATCGCCTGAAACGAATCATAATATGCATTGATCCTAAACAGCCGGAAGATCCTGACCACTCTCAGCAGTCTGAACAGAACGGCTCCTGCAGGAAATACCACCGGCAGGAAGTATGGTAGAAATGACAGCAGGTCAATGATCCCTGTCAGTGAAATAATATATTTTAGTCTGCTCCACGCTGCAGATCTTGCAGGATGTGCACTCGGGGCAGCCATAATACGCAGCACATAATCCAGTGCAAAAAACAGTACTGTGATCCATTCGATCGTGACAAATACCCAGAAATGCTCCGACCGAAGATCACGGAACGTATACATAAAGCTGATCACGATATTTACCACAAGTGTGACAACACTTAGGACATCGTATGTCCAGCTCCACCCCGTATCGTTATTGCCCATTTGCAGGACTTTGTACAGCTTATTCCTGGACTGAATCCAGTTTCTCGTCTTGTTCTTTGTTTCCATCATTCATCTCTTCTGTCAGGTCTTCCGATTTCAGCAGCATCATTTCATCCTGAGACGGATTTTCCATTTCTGCCACACGTCGTGCCTGATTGGTAATGATATCCTCAAACATATTGCGGACTTCTCTTGCATTTGCGAAATTTTCCTGCTGCTTCATCTTCTTTGCCACGATCATTTCGCGAATATGCTTCTTTGCCTCTTCCTCTACAACGTAATCATAACGGTCGCAGTTGGAATAAAAGATTGCTTCGAGTTCATCTACCGAATAATCCGGAAATTCGATGTACTTGTTAAAGCGGGATTTCAAACCGGGGTTGCTGTTGA
>CADBRG010000154.1 GCA_902797015.1 uncultured Lachnospiraceae bacterium | reverse complement strand
GGAAAGACGTACCGTCCCCTTCGGGTCGCGGATCAAAAGCACAACCAGCCAAATGACCAGTGCAAGTGCTACGACCGCCAGGCCCAGAAATGCATCATTGAGCATGTCCGCTGCTGCCGGTGCAAAATAGTCTGCCTTTAACTCTGCATATTCGAATATTGCATCTACAAACCACATGATCGATGCACCCCAGAATAAGAAGCAGAGCACACCAATACTCATCTTATTTCCGATGTTGTACCATACCACAGTAGCGATCACTGCTGCAAATACTGTAATCAATAATGTCATCTTGTAACCTTCTTTCTATGCCTCGTGAGAAGACTCCGGCAATTCCCGCTTCTCAAGTACATTTGATACCGCAACCATGATCAGCCATACAACGGTGATCAGTACTGCCATTGTCACACCGACCGTTGCCATCTCATGGAACATCTCCATAGCATCCGCAGGATCTGCCATCGCCGTCAAAAACGGGAACCACGGTACGACTTCTCCATGCCACAGGTGCTCAAAGGCAAGCAGGATCGCGCCGCCCCAAAGCATATAAGAAAGCCATTTTAACTTCTTTACAAAAGGAACATGTCCCTGTCCTTCTGCGGCAAGCGCTGCTGATTTTCCTTCCGAAAGATCAATGTTGCCTGCCTCAATCTCTTTTTTCTCTTTTTTTGACTGTGCTGCTGTTACGGCTGTTACGACAACCGCCTCTGCTGCAGAAACTAAAAAACAAGCCATTTTCAACCCCCCTTTTGTTACCAGAGTAATGCTTCTGTTTTTTGCTCAGATCATGAACAAAAACCTTTCATTTACCATTATCTCTATTTCAGACGGTTGTTAAAGCCCCCCTGGGGGATGTTTTTTTATCTGACCGGATTCCAACAGATCATTGCCAGCCGATATCGGCTCTTTTCACGCAAAACGCCATTCCCTGCATATCTTTCCAGATAGCCGGAAAGATATCTTCTTGCTTCATCCATCGGGATCCCGAAAATATGAAAATAGATCGGATATCGTTCCATGAGCTCATCCACAGACTGCTCTGTCTCCTGCTCTATCTCCTGCATAATGACCGATGGCTGTCTGTCCATCAGATAAAGGACATTATAGTAATGGATTGCTTCCGTCAGCGTCCCCTCCGGCCTGATGTCTAATTCTTTGAGCATTCGCATGCGGTGTTCGTCATAGGAACCGCCTGCGATCGTGATCAGGCAGCACAACCGCTTCGTCATCTGTTCCATACGTATGATATCTTCAACGGAACAGATGACAGGGCACATCGAGCAAAACGCAACATCATACATTTGATCCGGCTGATACTCTTCCCAAAATGTCTGCCGACAGTCAATGTTATCCAGATCAAGCTTGTTTGCCCTGAGGCGGATCAATTCGATATTCTCTGCGCAGGAATCAATGGCGGTTACACGGCTGCATTGTTTTGCAAATTGCAAAGCATAGCGTCCGCCTCCTGCGCCCAGATCAATGACATGATCGGTCGTTCGAAGCTGCTTATTTTGCACGAGCTGTTGCATAAAATAATCCGGAGAGATGTCTGCCGCCCCGGTCTTTTGCTCTTCCCGCTGCATTTTATTCGCCAGGTAGGCATAGTAGCTGTTCCACCTGGCAGCGCGCCGGATCCGCGTTTTTGTATCACCATAGCATGTGGCGGCACTCCAGATCTGTTTTGCAATTTCTAATGTATAATGATTATAATTGTCCATCTTCTATCCCTTTTAGCCCGCAATCAGCGCGGCAAATGATTTTCGCTGTATTCACTCTAATGAATGATTTCCATGCAGACAACCCCCCGGGGGGCTTGTTGTATTCTTCCTTTCACTGTTACTATCAAAGCACGAAAAGGAGTTACACAACATGCCAGTTTCAGATTCAATCATCAAAGAGAATAAATCCTATTGGACCGGGCGTGCCGACGGGTATTCAAAAGTAAATCAGGAAGAGCTTTCCTCAGGTCAGAAAAATTTATGGAAAACATGCCTGACCAATGAGATCCGGGCACACTTTCCGGATCAGGAATCCTCTGATCTTCATGTGCTGGATATCGGAACCGGTCCCGGGTTCTTTTCCATTCTGCTTGCAGAAGCCGGTTTTTTGGTAACCGCTGTCGATCTGACACCGGCGATGCTTGCGGAAGCTCGCCGCAATGCCGGCCCTTTGGCTGATGAGATCCGTTTTATGGAAATGAATGCGGAACAGCTCTCCTTTGAAGATCATAGCTTTGATGTGGTCATTTCCAGAAATCTGACCTGGAATCTGCCACATCCGGAAACTGCCTACACAGAATGGACCCGTGTGTTAAAGCCAAACGGCCTGCTGTTAAACTTTGATGCGAACTGGTATCACTATCTGTTTGATGAAAAAGCACGCGCCGCCTATGATCTGGACCGGTTCAACACAAAGAATGCCGGTATGAAGGACGGAAACATCGGCAAGAATTTTGATGTCATGGAACGAATCGCTTCTAAGATACCTCTCTCTCGCATCAACCGGCCTCTCTGGGATATGCAGTGTCTGGGCAGTCAAGGTATGTCTGTCGAGGCAGACGAGAGTATCTGGCAGCGTGTCTGGTCACCGGAGGAACGAATGAACTATTCCTCCACGCCTCTTTTTATGATCCGGGCAAAGAAGCTGACTGTCAGTGCTTAGTTCCTGCATTCCGAATCCAAAAAATGATTACAACAAAAAACCGGCCTTTCAAAATACGGAAAGGTCGGTTTTCGTTTTTCTATATTCACTTCACTGCCCGGATACTAAACATCGGATCCGGGATATAGAACTGGTTTTCAACCGGGAAGATCCGCTCACTGACAGTCGTATCTGTCACAATATCCGTAAATCCGATCTGTGCCAGTACCTGTGCATCCCAAACCGGCCGGTCCAGGGCACTTACCGCAAGCATCCGATACAGCATATTGCACTCATCCAATGTGTCCTGAGAAAGCATCTCATGTGCTTTGTTTTTGCTCTGGTCACAACGGGAAACATTCTTGGCATATTCCGCATCAAAATTCAACAATACACCACCCGTTTTCAGTACCCGATGCCATTCTTGATATGCTTTGTCAGGACGTGGCAGATTCCATGTCAGATTCCTCGAGATCACCGCATCAAAGGATGCATCCGGGAATTCTAAATGTTCTGCATCCATAACAAGAAGCTCTGCTTCGATCTGATGACGTTCCAAAAGGGTCTTTCCCTGTGCGATCATTTCCGGCGTCAGGTCTACTCCCGTCATCCTACATCCAAACGGCGAAAGAATTGCCTCGAAATATCCTGCACCGCAGCCGACATCCAGAATTTTCATTCCTTTTTGCAGCTGCAGATTCATGGCGATTTCTGTCCGCCAATAGGTTGCCTGCTCACTATGCAGTTCTTCGTGACGTGTCTCGGAAAAGCTGTCCGCGCGCTTTGTCCAATATCCGATTGTCTTATCTTTGATCAGTTCTGTCTGCTGCCCTAACGCGACAGCTGTTGTTGCTCCTGACATAATATCCTCTGTGAAACATTGTTGATCTTAAACGATGTATAAAGTAATAACTGTAACCACTGTAATAATCAAATGGTCTACCCACAAGCCCCACAGGGGGTTATAAATGCAAGGTTTCATTCATACTTCCGGTGCGATACCCGTTAAGATCCATGCTGACATAGGAGAAGCCATAATCTTTCAGCTTGCCCGTAACCTCACTTCGGACCTCAGGCTGAATCAGCTTTGTAAACTCGTCCGGCAGCACTTCAATCCTGGCAATATCCTCTGTGCCATTCTGATGAATGCGCACACGGAACTGATGAAATCCAAGATCATAAAGCAACTGCTCCGCGCGATCGATCATCAGAAGCTTCTCTTCTGTCAGGGGCTCCCCATATACAAACCGGGATGCCAGACACGCGAAAGATGGTTTGGCGGCCGTCGGCAATCCCAGCGCCTTTGACAATTCTCTGATCTCTGCTTTTGTCAGGCCAGCCTCCCGCAGCGGGCTTTTAATATCCAGCTCTTTGATCGCTCTGTGTCCCGGACGGTAATCTGCGTCATCGTCCACATTTGAGCCTTCCGCCACATGCTCGATCCCATGCGTCAGTGCCATTTCTTTGATTTGCTCAAACAGACCCTTTTTACAAAGATAACATCTGTCCGGCGGATTCTGTGCAACGCCCTCGACAGATAAAACATCTACGTCACAGATTTTATGTACGATCCCATTTTCTGCACAGAATGTATCTGCTTCCTCCATCTCCCGTTTCGCGTTGAAACAAGAGTGTACAGTGATCGCCATCATCTGTTCTCCAAGCACATCATGCGCCACACGGGCAAGGAGCGTCGAATCTACGCCGCCAGAAAAAGCCACGGCAACACTGCCAAGGTTCTGCAGGTACCCCTTTAAATCTTCGTATTTATTCTCAAGTAAGTTTTCCATAATGCTTCCCACTTAGATTTACTTAATAAACTGATCGATCGCCTTATTCAGCTCCTCGATCTCAGAAAACTCTTTCTTCTCGATCGCTTCGATCAGGCAATGTGACATATGCTCTTTTAAGATCTCTTTTCCGGTGTTATTTAAAGCTGATTTTACTGCTGCAAGCTGGATCAGCACTTCCGCACAGTCTCTGTCTTCTTCTACCATATGTTTCACACGTTCGAGATGACCGATGGCCTTTGCCAGACGGTTACGAACCTTCGTCGTATGCTCAGCAGAATGCACATGACCATGTCCATGGCCATGCCCGTGAGTATGCGTATGCCCATGATCATGACCTCCATCATGCGTATGACTGTGCTCGTGATGGCCTTCATGTGTATGGGTATGTACCGTCCCGTCTTCATGAACATGTGCATGTCCCTCTTCACATTCGTCCTGGTCATCATAATTGATCTCTGGCAGTGCATCATCTTCATCCAGGATCGTACCATAGATCGCACGCAGCCCGTTCAGCCGCCCGACATCACGTTTGCCAAAGCCCAGTCCGACACTTTCCACCATCATTTCAGGCATCGTACCACAAATCGCCTTCGTGCCTTTCAGAATGCCAAAACCTGTCGGCGTCACCAGCTCCGTATGCACTTCATCTGTCTGTTTTACAATGATACCGCTGCCCGGCATCATATTTGCAACTGCCGGTACCGGCACAGGCAACTGGCCATGCTGGCACATGATAAAGCCTGTTCCTTCTCTGACCACTGAACAGTAAACCTTTTCTACACCCAGCAAATGCAGACAGACTGCCGCACCGCAGATGTCTACGATCGAATCGATCGCGCCAACTTCATGGAATCCGACTTCTTCGATTGGTTTCCCATGTACTTTTGCCTCTGCTTCAGCGATCACATAGAAAATGTCCATCGCCGTGTCTTTAACCGCATCTTCCAGATCACTGCCCATGATCAGATTCCGGATTTCACTGAGTGTACGATGTGCGTGATCATGTCCATGCGCGTGATCGTGACCATGCATATGCTCATGATCATGCATGTGCTCATGGTCATGCGTGTGCTCATGGTCATGCGTATGCTCGTGGTCATGCATATGCTCATGATCATGCGTGTGCTCATGGTCATGATGATGCACATGTTCTCCGTGCACATCATCATGCAAATGATCGACCGGAAGTCCGTCTTCCTTCGAAAGCACCTCTACATCGGTTCCCGTAAATCCGTTTTTGACCATTCTCTTCGCAGACAGATCAACGCCCTCGATATGCAGCTTCCGCAGCTCTGTCTTCAGTGCTTCCTCGTCCACACCAAGGTCGAGACATGCACCAAGGACCATATCCCCACTGATTCCCATGTAACAGTCAAAATATATTACTTTTTTCATAAATGATTCTCCGTTTGTTCAGTTCTTATATCGAAAAGCATCCCTGCTGTCTCGTTCTTACTTCTTCTTTAAAATCCGGTTTGCCAGACACGCCGCACCATATCCGTTATCAATATTGACAACACCGATCCCGTTTGCGCAGCTGTTTAACATGGACAAAAGTGCTGCCAGTCCGCCAAAGCTTGCACCATATCCGATACTGGTCGGGACAGCGATCACCGGTACGGAAACCAGTCCGCCGACAACACTTGCCAGAGCGCCCTCCATACCTGCGATCACGATCAAAACATCCGCTGACTGAATCCTGTCAAGCTTTCCGAAAAGCCTGTGAATCCCGGCAACCCCGACATCGAAGATCCGAT
>CADBRG010000153.1 GCA_902797015.1 uncultured Lachnospiraceae bacterium | reverse complement strand
AGCGCGCGCGGCTGCATTATACAAAAACGACGGAAAAGCACAGATCCGGAAATCACACGAAAACCCGTCCGTTCAGGCACTCTATGAGGAGTATCTTGGGGCACCGGGAAGCGAACGTGCACATGAGCTGCTACACACAACATACAGACCGAGATGAGATGATTTTTCATTCATCATCAGTGTACAAAACAGGAACGGAATTTGTCATTTGATGATGAATCTTTCCATATGGTGGAAATGATAAAATATTTCTAACCAGAATAGGGTCTGATGAAGCATAAGATCCAAAATAAATATGAAGGGAGAAATTATTTATGGAAAAAACAAAAGGTAGTGGTGTATTTGGACCAAAACAGATTGGTATGATCATCTTTACCGGAGCCTTGATGCTGCTTTCTGCCTGCTTCGTTGGCGGTCAGAACAACACAGTACTTCCGGTTATCTCAGAGCTGCGTGGATGGGATATTAATCTGTTAAACATCGTTTCCGGTTTTTGCGCCCTGCTGGATGGTATCGGTATCATTATTTTTGCCGGTCTGTCAAGAAAGAATGCAAAGGTAACGGCAGGTGTCGCACTGGTCGTTATGGCAATTTGCCTGGTCATCTACGGAAGAACAGAAAGCCTTGGCCTGTTCCTGGTTCTGATGTTCATCATGGGTGCTGCATCCGGATGTTTCTCATCCACATGTGCTATGACACTGACAGCAAACTGGTGGCCGACAAAGAAAGGTGTTGTACTTGGTTTCTCAACCATCGGTGTAGTGCTGATGCAGATTGTTTACGTTCCGGTTATGCCGGTTCTGTATGCTAAGATCGGAGTACCGAACACACAGATCGTTTTGGCAATCATCACGTTGATCATTGCGCTGATCAGTTTCTTCATCATCAAAGACACACCGGAAGAGGCAGGAACCACTCCGGATGGTCTGGAAGGTGTCGAACTGGAAAAGGCAAAAGAAATCACAAAAGCACTGCACGAATACAAGAGCCCGTTTACACTCGGTAAGCTGGCTAAAGATCCGAGCAACTGGACGCAGGCGATCGGTACAATGATTCCGCTGCTTGTAGCGATGACATTCATTGCCAGCACGATTCCGATTCTTATCGCTTATGGATATGCACCGGCATTTGCATCGATGGTATTCGCGATCGGCGGTATCCTCTGCATCATCGGTTCGGTGGCATTTGGTTTCATCGATCAGAAACTTGGAACAAAGAAAGCATTCATCATTTACATTTTCTTCATGATGCTTGCGATCGTCCTCGCAATGTTCATGAGAACTTCAGTTGTCTGTGTATGGCTTGCAGCAATGATCCTGTTTGCAGCAAACGGCTCTGCACGTAACCTGATCCCGTCCTTTGTAGGAACGAGATACGGCCGTTGGGATTATCCGGCGGCATATGCAATGATCGGTACGATCGCAATGCTCGGCGGCGGACTCGGAATCATGCTGACCGGTATCTTTAGAAATCCGATCCATATGTACATCTTTGACCTGGTCATGCTGGTAATCTCACTGATCCTGATCATTCTTACAAAAGACTCCTTCATCGGAAAGAAAGACGAAGGAATGGAATAGGGTTTTCTCCCTTAGTAAAGTACTAAGGTTAAAGAAAAAGCATAAACAACACGGGAAGGGGATGTCGGATGACATCTCCTTTTCGTTAATCATGCATAAACAGGCGGAAACTTTCAGCAGTGATATCCATAAAATACGGATATAGGGAGTGGTAAAGTATTCTTGAAGATTCTATCTGTAATTCTGACTAACAAAGGAGAGGTATGATATGAAGAATAAGTATTATCCACATCTGTTTGAAAAAATGAAGATCGGGAATCTGGTTGTAAAAAACCGGATCATCAGAAACTCTATGGGGACTTATCTGAGCAATCCTGTTGACTGCTCCGTTACGCCGAATAATATTAAAGCTGCGGCGGAAGCTGCAGACGGTGGTGTTGGCCTGGTGTTTATGGATAATGTCCTGATCAATGATTCTTATCATATGGGACTTTCCGCTGCAAGTGACCGTATGATACCGGGACTTTCGCAGATTGCTGATGCGATTAAGTATCATGGTGCTGCGGCAGGCATGCAGCTTTCGCATCCCGGACGAGACGGGGCATTCGTCGGAGGAGACGACTGTGCGTCAGCTTCAAGGATCACAGCAGAAGTATGGTTTGATCATGGCATGCCGGCGCCCAGGGAGATGACAACAGAAGAAGTGAAAGCGGTCATTGAGCAATACGGAGATGCAGCGCTTCGTTGCAAACGTGCCGGATTTGATCTGGTAGAGGTTATGGCAGCGGCGGGATGTCTTCCCTGTAATTTCCTATCCTCAAAGGATAACCGCCGGACCGATATGTATGGTGGTGATCTGCATAATCGGATGCGTTTTTGCATCGAAGTTGCCAGAAATATCAAACGGAAATGCGGTTTTGATTATCCGTTAAGTTTTAAGCTGTCCGGAGAGGATTTTGAAGGCGGGATCACATTGGAGGAGACGATTGAGACTGCCAAAGCCCTGGAACGGGAAGGCGTTAATCTGTTTAATATCGTAGGGGGAACGCATGCGACGACATATACACAGACCGGATTCTTCCCGCTTGGCATCTATGTACCGTTTGCAGAGGCGGTGAAAGCAGAAGTGAATGTTCCGGTTCTCGTGACCGGTAATATTCAGACACCGGAGCAGGCAGAGCAGATTCTTGCAGAAGGAAAAGCAGACTTTATCGGGTTGGCAAGGCAGGTGCTCGCGGATCCGTATTTTGCGAAAAAGGCAAAAGAAGGCAGGGCGGAGGATATCGTGCCCTGTATCCGCTGCATGATCGGATGTAATGATCATGGCCTGTTGGCGAATCAGGTGATTCATTGTGCAGTCAATCCGACACTATATAAATATGAATGTCCGCCAATCGTTCCGGCAGAAAAAACAAAAAAAGTTGCCGTGATTGGTGGTGGCGCGGCCGGTCTGGAAGCAGCACTGACATGCAAAAAACGGGGACACGATGTAACACTGTATGAAAAAAGAGCTCTGGGTGGCATGATGATAGAAGCAGCGGCACCGGAATATAAGAAAGACATCCGTCCACTGATCGAGTACTATAAACGGCAGCTTGAAAAGCATCAGGTGACAGTCGTAAAAGAAGAGGCAACGATAGCGTCTGTGAAAAACGGCGGATATGATGCGGCGATCGTCGCGATTGGCGGAAAGACGAGAATGCTGGATGTGCCGGGAATCGATCAGGATAACGTGTTCTACGCACTTGACGTGATCAATGGAAAAACATTTGACGGAGCAGAGGCAGTCGTGGTCGGCGGAGGCATCACCGGAGCGGAGACAGCCCTGGAGCTTGCAGAACAGGGAAAAGACGTTACGATCGTTGAAATGATGGATCAGTTTCTCGGAATGCAAAGTGCAGTTGTCCCGGCATATCTGCAGGCAGTTGCAAAGGCAGGGATCCGGGTGATCACCGGTAAGCGTCTGGAAAGCGTGAAAGGCGATGTGGCTGTGCTCGTAGATCGTTACGGGAACCGGCAGGAACTTCCTGCTGCAGGAATCGTAATCTCGGCGGGATTTGTTCCACAGCCGGATTTTGCCACGCAGCTGGAAGAAGAAACGGAAATGGAAGTAATCGCAGTCGGAGACTGTAAAAAAGTACGACAGATCTATGATGCGATACATGAGGGCTACATAGCCGCAAGATGTTTATAGAATGAATGGAGGAGAATACAAATGAAATTTATCAAGATCAGTGAACACAGACCGGAATTTTTTTCTAATTTAAAAGAGCATCCGGAAAGTCTTGCAGGACCATTGGCAGAGCACATAGAATGGATGCAGGATTTGAAGGAAAAAGGAACGTTAGTCGATGCCTACTTCCTTCCAGGGGACGGTCGCTGCATCACAATCTGGGATTTTAAAGACGAGAGCGATATTGATAACAATATCCTGCAGGATCCGATGGAGCTTGAGTTTACGGCTCAGTTTTTTCCGGCAGTTCCGCTGTTTGAGCATATGAACAATGCGATGAATCGGAAAGAGTAGTGAGCAAAGGAAAACGTACCATGAGAGTACAGACAGAAAAACCAATGGGGAATCCGTTAGGGACGCTGCCGATCGCGAAGCTGTTACCCAAATTTGCCGTGCCGGCAGTGATCAGCATGATCGTCAGTGCGCTCTACAATATGGTAGACCAGATTTTTATCGGCTGGGGTGTCGGGGTGCTGGGAAATGCGGCGACGAATGTGGCCTTCCCGATCCCGACGATCTGTATATCTCTCGCTTTGCTTGCAGGAATCGGCGGCTCAGCGAATTATAATATCTGTTCCGGCAAGGGCGAGGAAGAAGAGGGGCTGAAATTTGCCGGCAACGCATTGTCGATGATGGTGATCTTAGGTGTTGCCATGCTCGCCGGAATCCTCATTTTCTTAAGGCCGCTGTTGTTTGTATTTGGCGCGACAGACCAGGTCATGCCTTATGCGGTGGATTATGTCCGGATCATTGCGTACGGGCTGCCGTTTTATTTCCTTGGTTTTGGCGCGACACATCTGATCCGTGCTGACAGAAGCCCTGCATTTTCCATGTTTTGCGGAATCATCGGTGCAGTGATCAATCTGGTGTTAGATCCAATCTTTATCTTCGGTTTTCACTGGGGAATGAAAGGCGCTGCATTTGCGACGATCCTCGGGCAGATCGCAACAGCGGTCATGGCAGTCATCTATTTTACCAAAATGTCTTCCATGAAGATCAGAAAGAAGCATCTGGTGCCGGGCGGGTTCTATTTCAGGCGTATTTTTGCACTTGGGATCGGCGGCGCGATCTTTAATCTTTCAATCGCATTAAGCCAGATCGTCATGAACAATGTGATCCGTGCGATCGGACCGTCAAGTGTTTATGGTGTAGAGATTCCGTTGGCGTGCGTCGGTATCATCGTAAAGATCGATCAGGTCTTCCGCGGGATCGGAATCGGCGTCCATCAGGGGTGTCAGCCAATCTTCGGCTTTAATTACGGCGCTAAAAAATATGACAGAGTGCGGGAGTGTTTCAGACGTGCATCGATCGCTGTGATCATAACAGGCGTGATCTTCTTTGCCGCATTTATGCTTTTCCCGAAAGGGATTCTGTCGATGTTTGGCGCAGAGTCGGAAGCGTTCTTTGCATTCGGTGTTCGGTTCTTCCGGATCTATCTGATGTTTACGATCCTGAATGCGTTACCGCAGCTGATCTCAGGGTTCTTTACGGCAGTCGGGAAGCCGGT
>CADBRG010000152.1 GCA_902797015.1 uncultured Lachnospiraceae bacterium | reverse complement strand
CGGGTAGTAGCGATAAAAAGTTGAGCGGTTTACACCTGCCTTTGTGCAGAGCTCGTTTACCGTGATCTTTGTAATCTGGTTGGTTTCAATGAGCTCGCAGCAGGCTGTTTTCAGCATGGTCTTTGTGAAGATGGTGCGCGGGTCTGAATTCTTCATGGTGCCCTCCTTATAATCACGGCGTTTCTGGAGCCGGAAAAGTAGATAAATAGCAAGTTGCGTGAATATATCTACTCTACTTGCTTTCCCCCCTAACCATACCACACCTGACCCGACTTCTGCAACACATGTCTCAAAAAGAAACATATGTTACAACAATGTTGATTGAACGATAGGACTCGTTGTATGTATGATAGAGATATGAAAAAGCTTGCAGAATTTTTGGTGAACCGGAATAAGATCATATTTACTGTTTTTCTGGTACTGACGGCAGTCAGTCTTTTTCTGATGCCCAGAGTAAACATCATTACGGACATGGCAGAGTTTCTGCCGAACGATTCGTCCATGAAGATCGGTGTCGACAAGATGGAAGAGGAATTCCCGGATTCCGCGATGAACGATTCGACGATCCGTATCATGTTTACGGGACTTGCTGAGGAGGAAAAGGAGCCGCTTCGCGACACGCTTGAAGAGATCACATACGTGGATGATGTTGCATATGAGGCAGACGATGAAGCGTACAACAGGGATCAGTATACGCTTTATGAACTGACCGTTCCATATGAGGCGAAGAGCAATGAAGTGGCAGCGGTCAAGGATGCGCTGGATGAGACCTATGTTGACAGCGATGCTTACACGGCGGAGTTTGAAGTCAGCAACAGCACGGAGACGGAGATGCCTGTTGTCGGTATTATTGCGGCGCTTGTGATCCTGATCGGGATTTTGTTTGTGCTCTGTCCGTCATGGGTGGAACCGTTTTTATTCCTTTTTACGATCGGAATTGCGGTGCTGCTGAACATGGGGACCAATGCATTTCTCCCGGGCGTTTCGGATACGACCTATTCGATCTCAGCGATCCTGCAGCTCGTGCTTTCGATGGACTACTCGATCATCCTGATGAACCAGTACCGGCGGGAGCTGACCCTTACGATTGACCGTCGTCAGGCGATGAAAAACACACTGAAAAATGTCTTTTCTTCGGTCTCAAGCAGTGCGGTCACGACGATCGTCGGTATGCTTGTGCTTGTTTTTATGAGCTTTAAGATCGGACAGGATATGGGCGTTGTCCTCGCAAAGGGCGTGTTCTTAAGCATGATCTGTGTCTTCTGCGTTCTGCCGACACTGATCCTTATATTTGACAAATGGATCCATAAATTCGGGAAAAAGGTACCGCATCCGCCGATGAAGCCACTGGCGAATTTCAGCTATCGGTTCCGGCGTCTGATCGTGCCGGTCTTCGCGTTTTTATTTGTTGCGTCCTTCTTTGCAAGGGGCAATACGGACATTACCTATATCAACAACGCCACGGGTAAAATCAATGAGATTTTCCCGAACACGAATCAGATCGTTCTGTTATACCGCAATGAGGATGAAGAAAAAGTTGCAGCGCTGTTAGACGAGATTGAAAACGATGAAAAAGTAGACAGCGTGATGTCCTATGGGACGACAATCGGAAAGCAGTACCGCGCGGCCGAGCTGACAGAAGAACTCGAAGACATGGATGGCTTTGATTCTGAGGAAATGAAGCTGACCGATGACGTCATGCAGATGCTTTTCTACTATCATTTCATGGATGGTGCGACCGGCAGGATCAATGTTGAGAACCTGATGAATTTCATCGCGGATGATGTTCTGGAAAATGAGACCTTTGCCGATGAGATCGGTGATGATGTCAAAGAGAACAAAGACCAGATGAAAAAGTTTGCAAATAAAAAACGCCTGACAACGGCGATGTCGATCGGGGAACTCGCAGACTTTTTCGATATGGACCGTGACCAGGCGGGCGACCTGCTGCTTTATTACTACATCAAAAACGGCGGGATCGATACCGGTAAGCTTGATATCCGGACGCTGATCAATTTTATCCTGAACGAAGTTGCGACGGATCCGGATTACGGTTCGGAATTTGATGCGGATACGCTCTCGCAGATGGAACAGTTGAAGGATTATACGGATCCTGATGTGATCGATACAAACCGAACCTATCAGGATGCGGCTTCATTCCTTTCGATGGATGCGGAGCAGGCAAGGCTTCTGTACGCACAGTATTTTGCGGCGCAGGGCAATGTCGATACAGGCACGAAATCCTTCCCGGAGCTTGTTGCATTCCTGACAGAGGATGTGCTTGCAAATGACACACTGGCATCGCAGATGAGTGCAGATCAGAAAAGCCAGATGCAGTCGCTCGCACATTATGCGGATAAGAATGAGATCACAAAGCAAAAGAATGCAGCAGCACTTGCAGGTGCATTTTCCATGAAGGAGAGGGATGTGAGTCAGCTGATGATCCTGAAGGTCAGCAAGGATCTGTCCGAGGCCGAAATGGGTGCACTACAGCAGGAGGCAATCGAAGAGATCAAGGCAGAGATCGCTGCGGATGTAGAAGCGAAGGCAAAAGCGGCTGCAGAAAAGAAAGCAGCCGAGATGCAGGCAGAGCTTGAGAAGCAGATGGCTTCGATGATGCCGTCCCCGGAAGAGATGGCTGGCAAGACGCCGGAGGAGATTGCGGCGATACAGGCACAGATCGAGGCTGCAAAAGCGAAGGCGATCGAGGACATAAAAAAGGCATCAGAAGCTGCGGCACAGGAAGCGGCGGCGCAGGCGACTCCTTCTGAGGAAGAAGTTGCAAAGATGGTGGAAGCACGAGTCATGGAAAAACTTGCTGCAAAAGCAGCCGGTGTGACAATGTCAGAAACGGAATTTGTTGACTTCCTGATCGCGGATGTTGCATCCGACGCACAGTATGGTTCCATGCTCGGCGCAGAGCAGATCGCCAATCTGAAGCAACTGCAGGCAATGATGCAGCTGACCCTTTCCGGGAAGAAGCTTGGCGCATCGGAGGCAGCGGATCTGTTCGGTATGGATGCCGAAAATATGGCGCTTCTGTACGCATACGATGCGATCGGAAAGAGCAGTGGCGGCTATAAGCTTTCGGTCTACACGGTCGTTTCCCATATCCTTGCAAACAGGGATCAGTTCTCCGGCGCGATGGGAGCATCGGAACTCTCGCAACTGGAGACCCTGAAGAAAATCATGGATGCCGCAAAATCCGGAAAGGCATATTCGGCGGGTGAGATGGCAGACCTCCTGGGAATGGAAGATGACCAGGCCAGAATGCTGTATACGCTTTACCGGTATAAAAAAGGAAGTACCGACGGATGGGCGATGAGTCCGGCGGATTTCCTGCATTTCATCAATGACGAGGTCTTAAGTGATCCCGAGATGGCAGACCGGATCGATGCAGACAGCAGAGAGGACCTGGAATCGGGCCTTCGGATCGTCGATGCTGTCCTGTCAGGCAAAAAATATACGCCGCAGGAGATGATGGACCTGATGGAAGGTCTCGGCGGCGATATGGATTTAAACCAGCTGGAACTTTTATATATTTATTATTTCAGCAAACAGGCTTATAATAATAACTGGACAATGTCCTTTCAGGAATTTGTCGATTGCCTGAATGATGAAGCGATGCAGGATGCACGGTTTGCGGACTTCTTTGATGAGGATACAAAAGCGGATCTTGCCGATGCACAGGAAGAGATCAGGGATGCAGCCAAGCAGCTGGTAGGGCCGAATTATTCGCTCGCACTGGTCTCCGCGTGGCTCCCGGCAGAATCGGATGAGACGTTTGCTTACATTGGAGAACTGACGAAGCGCTGCAATGAAACGCTTGGAGAAGGGAACTATCATCTGATCGGGAATTCCGCAATGGCATATGAGATGTCACAGACCTTCCGGTCAGAGTTGAATAAGATCTCACTGCTGACCGCGCTGGCGATCTTTCTGGTCGTGCTTTTGACGTTCCGTGCACTCTCAGTACCGATCATTCTGGTGCTTCTGATCCAGACAGCGGTTTATGTGATGATGACAAGCATGGGCCTGCGCGACTTAAGCATCAATTACTTAGCGCTCTTGATCGTACAGAGCATTCTGATGGGTGCGACGATCGACTATGGAATCCTGTATACGAACCATTACCGGGAGAATCGAAGGTCGAAGGGGGTAAAAGAATCCCTGTTGGCAGCATATGACGGATCGATCCATACGATCATGACATCGGGACTGATCCTGATCGTCGTGACATTCATCATGAGCTATGCATTTGCAGATCCGATGATCGGAGAGATCTGCAGCACGATCTCGATCGGATCGCTGACGGCAGTCATCCTGATTCTTTTGATCCTGCCCGGCACGCTTGCTTTGTTTGACCGGATCGTATGTAAGAAGGGACAGCGTTTTACGGAAGAAGAGAAAGATTCCGGATGATCAGCGAACAGGTGCATTTTGAGAGAGAGGAAACAGCGATGAAAAAGAATACGATTTTATGTATCGGCAGACAGTTTGGCAGCGGTGGTCGCGACATTGGACAAAAGATCGCGGGGGAACTGGCCATTCCTTATTATGACAAGGACATTCTTTCAAAGGCACTCAAGGAAACAGACCTTCCGGCGGATCTTCTGGAAAAAAGTGATGAGAGACTGCCGAATCCGATGTTCCGTCCTGTTTTTTATGAAGGATCCAATCCCCGGTTTTACGGAAAGACCAGCAGCGAGATCCTCTTTGCACTGCAGAAGGACTTCATCCTGCAGAAGGCAAAAGAATCCTCCTGTGTATTCGTCGGCAGATGCGCGGACGCGATTCTCGAAAAAGAGCCGGATCTGAATGTGATCTCCGTATTCATCGCAGCTTCGATGGATGACCGGATCGAGCGTGTAATGAAGCGTGAAAACTTAGGAGAGCGGGCAGCTTCCGAGCTGATCCGCAAAACAGACCGGCAGAGGAAATCCTATTACAGCTTCTTTACAGACAAAGACTGGGGAAAACCGTCAGACTATGACATGGTGATCAACTCCTCAGACTGGAGCGAGGAGGAGATCATTAAGATTTTAAAGGGACTTTATGAGATGAAATAAGAACCGGGAACATGGTACGGAAAGAAAAGTCGGACACCTTCACATGAAGGCGTCCGGCATTTTTTATTGAAAGATCTCTTCGGTTGTTTTGATAAAATCCGATAAGTATTTTTTCGGATTGTCTTTTCGCCACGCTGCAACGATGTGACTTGCGGTGTCGCGGATCGGGATCAGGACATGATCCTTGGAATTCCCGTCAGCATAGTACTTGTCACAAATGAAGATCTCCTGATCGGAGTAGATGTTCAGTGTCAGGGAATTTGCCGAAGTCACATAATTGGTGATGTTCGGGACAAATCCGTATGGTTGACACAGCTCGTGCAGCATGTGTACGTATTCCGGTAATACCTGCGGTGAGATACAGATGAATTCGGAAAACTTCAGATCATCCACGGACAGTGTTTCATTCTGTGCCAGTGGATTGGTCCGCTTCATACAGGCACAGTGCGGGGTCTCGCCGAAGAAACGGCATGTGATCTGATCCATGTCACGGTTTTCAAAATCATACTGGATCGAGAAGATGATATCCGCTTCATTGTTTTGCAGCAGAGAGCGGATATCCTGGGCTGCATCCGATTCGATCCGCAGATGGATGTCGGGATGCTGTGCACGGAACTGCTCGATCAACGGGACCAGGAATCTCTCCGGCCG
>CADBRG010000151.1 GCA_902797015.1 uncultured Lachnospiraceae bacterium | reverse complement strand
TGCCGCTTACTATTGCATAAGCTACGTGCTGCTCCATCGCTTCACTCTTCTCGCAGCACTACGGCAATTCGCATTCCGCACTATTGTGCTTCATGCTCATTACCGTTACATCTCGCTATAGATACGAATCTGCATGCAAGCATACGCTTCGTATCTATACCTCGATAGCTTATGCGCTAAAAAAGGCTTCGGCGCGAAGCCGAAGCCTTTCACCTGGTTTTATTTAGATGTCTCAATAATACCATACTCGCCATCTGTTCGTTTATATACAACACAGATATCGCCTGACTCCTCTTCCTCAAATACGAAGAATCCATGTCCAAGCATATCCATCTGCAGGCAGGCTTCTTCTGCACTCATCGGATGAATCACGAAGCGCTTGTTTCTAACGATGCGGATGGTGTCATCTTCTGTTTCCACAATATCCGGATCTATCTCAACCGGTGCGCTGATAACCTCGTTCGGGTCACCTTTCCGCTTTTTCGCTGTCAGTCGTGTCTTATACTTACGGATCTGACGCTCCATAATCTCCTGTACGCGGTCGATCGCTGTATTCAGGTCGCGGTCTTCCTCCTCAACACGAAGCGTGTAGCGCTTCATCGGAATGGTCATTTCAACCTTTACATAATTCTTTTTTCCTTTGAGTGTAACATTTGCATCTGCGTCCTCTGGCAGAAACTTCTCGAGCCTTCCAAGTTTGTCTTCTACCATTTCACGGATTTTATCTGTGAGATTGATGTTTTTGGCTTTGATATTAAGTTCCATATGCTACCTCCTTGAATAGTATTATAAGATTCGGAGATCTAATAAATCTTACATAGTAATTATAGTTAATTTTTGATAGAAAAACAACTGGTTTGTGGTAAAATGGCACAGTACGGAAAAGAATCCTTTCCTTAATACTCAACCACAAAAGGAGATGTTCATATGCATGACAGATTGACAAAAGCAGATATTCAGAAAATGAAAGAAGAACTCGAGCACCGGATCCTGGTTGTCCGGAAAGAAGCGCTCGAAGACGTCAAGACCGCCCGGGCACACGGCGATCTGAGCGAGAATTTTGAATACAAAGCAGCCAAACAGTTTAAAAACCAGAATGAAAGCCGCATCCGCTATCTTGAAAACATGATCAAGACAGCAATCGTCATTGAAGACGAGCGGGCTGCAGACGAGGCCGGCATCAATAAACGCGTCACCGTCCGCTTTGAAGGGGAAGACGAAACAGAAGAATATGTACTGGTCACATCGATCCGCGGCGATTCCATGCATGGATACATTACGATCGAATCACCTGTCGGTCGCGCGCTGGTCGGCAAGAAAGCCGGAGATATCGCGCATGTAACACTTCCGGACGGCGGCGGTTACGACCTGGAAGTCGTCTCTGTCAGTGCTGATGTTGATGACGACAACATCGAGATCCGGCGGTTTTAAGCAATTACAAAAAATACGCCACAACAGATTGCAACATCTGTATGGCGTATTTTTAAATTTCAACAATCTATTCTTCTACGCAAATCCGAACAACATCCCGATCAGTCTCAGCAGGAATGCGCATACCCAGGCAACCACGCACTGCATCACAACAATATAGAGTGCCCACTTCGCCCCCAGCTCTCTCTTTGCTGCCGCTACTGCTGCCACGCACGGCGTATAAAGCAGGCAGAAAACAAGCAATGAGCCAGCTGCAAGCGGAGTGATCGCTGCAAGCAATCCCTGTGTGGAGCCGAACAGCACACCGATCGTTGACACGACACTCTCTTTTGCAAGGAATCCGCTGATGAGTGCTGTTGAGACTCTCCAGTCGCCGAGTCCAAGCGGCTTTAATACCGGTGCGATCCAGCCTGCCACGATTGCCAAAATACTGTCCTGAGAATTCGTCACCATCGCAAGGTGCGGATCAAAGGTCTGCAGGAACCAGATGACGATCGTTGCCACAAAGATTACGGTAAATGCTCTGCGAATGAAATCCCATGCCTTGTTCCACATCAGACGAAGCACGCTTTTTGCGCCCGGCATTCTGTAGTTTGGAAGCTCCATGACAAACGGCACCGGCTCGCCCTTAAACATCGTGTTTTTAAAGATCAGTGAGATCACAATCGCAACCACGATACCCAGAATGTATAGTCCTACCATGATAAATCCGCCGCGCCGCGGGAAAAATGCAGCGGTCAGGAATGCATAGATCGGAATCTTTGCCGAACAGCTCATAAACGGTGTCAGCATGATCGTCATGCGTCTGTCGCGGTCAGAAGGCAAGGTTCTGCAGGCCATGATACTCGGCACACTGCAGCCGAATCCCAAAAGCATCGGTACGATACTTCTTCCCGACAGACCGATCCTTCTTAAGATCTTATCCATGATAAATGCCACGCGCGCCATGTATCCGGTATCTTCCAGAAGCGACATGAAAAAGAACAGTACCACGATGACCGGCACAAAGCTTAATACACTTCCGACACCGGAGAAAATACCGTCTATGATCAGCGAGTGGATCGCATCATTTGCATGCACTGCTGTCAGACCGGCATCGACCACATTTGTCAATGCGCCGATCGCCATCTCTAAAAGGCCCTGCAGCCACGCACCGATATAGTTAAAGGTCACGACAAAAATAGCAGCCATGATCGCGATAAAAAGCGGGATCGAGAGCACTTTTCCTGTCAGGATCCGGTCCATTTTCTGGCTTCTGATATGCTCTTTGCTGGCCTTTGGCTTTACTACGGTCTCAGCCACCAGCTTTTTGATAAACGTGAACCGCATATCGGCAACTGCCGCAGCACGGTCCAGTCCGCGCTCCTCTTCCATCTGGCAGGCAATATGCTCGATCATCTCTTTTTCGTTCTGACTTAAGTCAAGGGCTTCCATCACCAGCCTGTCACCCTCTGCCAGCTTAGTCGCTGCAAAGCGAATCGGAATCCCTGCTTTTTCGGCATGATCTTCGATCAGATGCATGATCGCATGCAGACAACGGTGAACCGCTCCGCCATGATCACTCTCATCACAAAAGTCCATACGGCCCGGGCGCTCCTGATACTTTGCGACATGCGCCACATGACGAACCAGCTCGTCTACGCCCTCGTTTTTGATCGCACTGATCGGTACGACAGGAATTCCCAGAATCGATTCCATCTCATTGATGTAAACCGTCCCTTCGTTTCCAACCAGCTCATCCATCATATTCAATGCCAGAACCATCGGAATATCAAGTTCCATCAGCTGCATCGACAAATACAGATTTCGCTCGATATTCGTGGCATCTACGATATTAATGATACCGGTCGGCTTCTCATCCAGAATGAACTGCCGCGTCACGATTTCTTCGTTGGTATAAGGTGAAAGGGAATAAATTCCCGGAAGATCAATCACTTCAGAGTTTTCCAGGCCGCGGACCGGTCCACTCTTTCTGTCAACAGTCACACCCGGAAAGTTGCCGACGTGCTGATTTGCTCCGGTCAGCTGGTTAAACAGCGTTGTTTTTCCACTGTTCTGGTTTCCCGCCAGTGCAAATGTCAGCTTCGTGCCGTCCGGCAGCGGATGCTCCCCCGCCTTTACATGGTATTTTCCACTTTCGCCGAGTCCCGGATGCTCCGCATGTTCATGCTTGCTGCTTTTCTTTTCTGATGTATCTTCTGATTCTGTAACCGGCACGGAACTACCATCCCGCACCTTATCAACTGCAATCTTTGCCGCATCGTCCAGCCTGAGGGTCAGTTCATATCCATGGACCCGCACCTCGATCGGGTCTCCCAGCGGGGCGTATTTGATCAGATAGACCTCTGTCCCCGGAACAAGTCCCATATCGAGAAAATGCTGTCTGAGCGCACCTTCCCCGCCTACTGATAAGATCGTGGCTGACTGTCCGATTTTTAACTCTTTCAGTGTCATTCAATTTCCCCTTAACGAAAGATAACTTCTATTAGAATATTCTAACAGAAGTTATCTTAACATATTTAAATTAGTTTGTGTTAACTTTTTTTAAAATAATTATCTCTGTACGCAGGCGCACATCCAGTCAAGCAGATCCTGATAGACTTCTGCTCTGTCCAGCTCGTTCAGGATTTCATGCCGGTCTCCCTGATACAGCTTCTTGGAAAGGTTTTTCATGCCTGCTTTTTGATAGGAGGCATAGACTTCTTCTACGCCCTTCCCCTGTGCGCCGACCGGGTCATCCTGTCCGGATACAAACAGTACCGGCAGATCCTTCGGGATCTTTGCGATATTTGCCGGATCCTGCGCACGTTCGATGCCGTTAAACATCTGGTAATATGCATTGACCGTGAACATAAAGGTACACCATGGATCCGCAAGATACGCATCAACGATCTTCTCATCTTTTGTCAGCCAGTCAACATGTGTTCTTGCCGGTTCAAACGCTTTGTTATAGCTTCCGAATGCCATGTTGTTGATGAATGAACTTCTGTAACGCCATCCTTTGAACGCTGCGATCGACTTGCAAAGCATTTTCCCGATCCGCAGCACACCTGCCGGCTGCTGGCCTGTTCCCATGATGATGGCACCTGTCAGACCTTCTCCGTATTTTGTCAGATACTGGCGAAGGAGAAAAGATCCCATGCTGTGTCCCAGCATAAAATACGGACAATCCGGATATTTTTCTGTTGTCATTTCACGCAGTTTATGAATGTCTCGGATCACCCAGCCGTTTCCGTTCGGATCACCGAAAAATCCATGGTCATCATCCTTTACGACTGATTCCCCGTGTCCGAGATGATCGTTTCCTGTGACATAAAATCCCTGATCTGCCAGAAAGCCTGCAAAATCATTGTAGCGTGCCACGTATTCCACCATTCCGTGACTGATCTGAAGGACTGCTTTTACCTCTCCGTCCGGAATCCATTCAATCACATGAATCTGTGTTTTCTGATCTGCAGAAAGATAGGTGAATTCATTCTTTGTCATGACTTACTCCTTTACTGATCAAACATTTACTGCTCTACCCAGTTCTTGGCCCGTTCCAGTGCCCGGCCCCAGTCATAAAGCAACTTGTTTTTTGTTTCCTGATCCATTTTCGGTTCGTAGACGGTCCGGTTTCCCTGCAGGTTTTTCAGTTCTTCTTTGTTTTTCCAAAATCCTGCTGTCAATCCTGCCAGATATGCTGCCCCCTGTGCCGTCGCCTCTGCGTTGTCCGGACGGATCACAGGAACATCCATGATATCCGCCTGAAACTGCATCAGGAATTTATTCCTGGTCACACCGCCGTCAACCAGAAGGCCATCCAGCGCTGCACCCGATTCTTTTAACATCACATCCAGAATGTCTTTGGTCTGATAAGCGATGGATTCCAGTGTGGCGCGTACCAGATGCTCTCTCGTACAACCTCTGGTGATCCCGACGACCGTTCCCCTTGCATACGGATCCCAGTGCGGTGCGCCGAGTCCTGTAAAAGCGGGAACAACATAGACACCGTCTGTATCCGGAACTGATAACGCCATCTCTTCGGTTTCTTTTGCATCTTCAAACAGCCTGAGGCCTTTCTCCAGCCACTGGATCGCCGCCCCTGCCGCAAACACGCTGCCTTCGAGTGCATATTCGACGGTATCGTCCATCGTCGCCGCAACTGTCGTCAGCAAGCCGTTTTCCGACAATGTTTTCTTTGAACCGGTATGCATCAATAAAAAGCATCCGGTCCCATATGTGTTTTTTACATCCCCTGCGCCAAAACAGCACTGCCCGAACAGCGCAGACTGCTG
>CADBRG010000150.1 GCA_902797015.1 uncultured Lachnospiraceae bacterium | reverse complement strand
TTTCCGAAAGGTCTTCGAAGAACTTTGACGTCAGATCACCGACGTTATCATGCAGCCAGCTTTCCACACGGCTGTAATAATCCTGATCTGCAAGTTTTGCATGAATCTTGTCATGCATCTTTTTCAGCATTTCCGCAAAGGCATCCTTTTTGACCGGCTTCAGGAGATAATCTGCCACGCCAAGTTTTAAGGATTCCTGTGCAAACACAAAATCATCATGTCCCGATAATACGACAAACTCAGTATTCGGCATGATCTGCTTTGCGCGGTCGATGAACTCAAGCCCTGTCATCTTCGGCATTTTCATATCTGAGATGATCAGTTCCGGTGCCAGATCCGGCAGCCTCTCAAGTGCCTCCTGGGCATCCGTAAATGTCCCGACGACCTGAAAGCCGTACTCTTCCAGATGATAAACCTTTTGTATGCCCGCAAGGACGATCTCTTCATCGTCAACCAGTACTACTTTGTACATATAAGGCCTCTTTTTCTAATAGTAAATGTAATTCTTTTTTGCCTTACGCAGTGAGGTCACATACCAGATAATGCATACCAGGAATATAACCAGCAAAATGAAGTGTAAGATCTGATTGTCAATATAATAGGTATTCAAAAGAGCGATCAGGCCGTAGATGATACAGGCCAGTCCAAATACCATCGTCGGTACTGTCATGGCATCACAAAATCCATCCCGGTCCCGCACGCGCGTCAGTTCATTTGCCGACAGCAGCCACTGGGAAATCTCCCTGTCGCGCTTCATCTTGCCTGCAGTGACCAGTGAATATGCTCCATACACGATAATCAGCACATGAATGACCGAAATTACATTGATATCTTCTCCAAAGGCTAAAATCATACCTTTTCCTCCAAATAACTCCTAATAACATAATATCGTTCAAAACAGTTTTATCATAACACAATATCGTGTAATTACAACACTCGCTGGTACCAGCGTCCCCGCTGTTTTATTCCAGCTCGCGGATAATGGTCACATATTGCTCGACCAGAGGCACATAAAACATATTGCCATAGGCATAGCGCCATCCGCCGTTCGTCTCAATGGCGATCTCTGCATTGAACTCTTTCGTCGCTCCGCCTGACTGTTCCTTCGCAAAGCTTTCAGCCAGTTCAAAGGTATACTCGCCACCGTTTTCAGCCACATAGGATATGAAACCTTTTCCGTAATTGTAAGCCTGGATGACGGTCTTTAAATCGCACTCCTGCGCCCTGGCCTCTTCGAGGCATTCCGCAAAATGCGCACACCCCTGCTCCACTGACGCTTCTTCGCTAAGGGTATCCATCGGCAAACCTGCCGATTCGCTTGACTGCATCAAATCACTCGATCCGTATCCGCCGGACTCCACTTCCATGATCGCAAGGAGATACTCCCTGTAATCCTCCACGCCATATTTTACGGCATACTGATCAACCAGCTCCTCATATGCCTTGACACTTTGTGACACTTCGATCGCGTCTTCATTCAGCATAGCCATCTTTTTCTTATGGCTGACGGATGCACTGATCACAATTGCCAGTACGATCACAATGATCACAAACAACAAAGCGATCGTCCTGCTGTGCTGCTTTAGTTTTTTCTTCCGACTGACCTGCTTTTTGTGCGTGACCTTTCTGCGGTTTTGAGGTCTGGTATACCTTGCAGACCTTTTATAGGTTGCAGGTTTTCTTTTCTTTGACGTACCCAAATATCATCCTCACGATACCACTATTTTTGTTTCAACTATTAATCCTACTTGATTTATCTGTATTTTTCAATGCAAACCGTAGATTCACTGGTAGATTATTATAAATAATGTTATACTGAAAACACGAGGAGGGCAGAATTATGGCAGATATTTTTCACAAATTTCAGGACGTTTTTTATCGTATTATCGATGCACCGGATGATGAGACACGAAATGCGATCATCATGCATGAACAGATGATGACCGCTGATTTTGTCGGTACACTGCGCAATATCAAAGATGCCGAGAACAGAGACATCGCTTCTAAGATTATTAATGAAGCCAGAACCGGCACACACAGAAGATTCGCAGATGAGCTTGCAGCGTTTGATGCTGCACCCAATCGCGCAATTGGCAACAGAGCCATCGATTCTCTTCTGGTCTTGATGAACGAATACGCTTCCATCATCGTCCAGGTCAAGAACGCGTCCACCCGCGAAGAGGGCAACGCGTATATCGACAGATGTCTTGAATAAAAAAGTCTACAAAACGTAATAAAAGCCTCACAGGATGAAGTTCATCTCCTGTGAGGCTTTTTCTATCCCTCTGCCGCCAGATCATTGATGATCTCTCCGGCAATGATCAGCCCTGCAACCGACGGCACAAAAGCCGTTGATCCCGGAATCATTTTATTTCCGGTGGTTTCCTCTTCGGCCTCACCGAGTGGTTTCAATGCCTGCTCTTTTGAATAAACCACCTTCAGGGAATCAATTCCCCGCTTTTTACATTCCCGCCGCATGACCTTTGCGAGCGGACACACCGACGTCTCATAGATGTCTGCCACTTCAAACATTGCCGGATGAATCTTATTCCCGGCTCCCATCGATGAAATAACAGGAACACCTGCTTCCTTTGCCGCTTCGATGATCGTAAGCTTCCCGGTCACAGTATCGATCGCATCCACCACATAGTCATACTGTCTGAAATCAAACTGATCTTTTGTTTCAGGCAAATAAAAGGTGCGATACGTCCGGACCATACAATCCGGCGAAATCGATGCCACCCGCTTTGCGGCGACATCTACTTTATATTCTCCTACGGTATCCAGAGTCGCGATGATCTGCCGGTTCAGGTTGGTCACCGATACAGTGTCGTGATCGATCAGATCCAATGCACCGATCCCGGATCTTGCAAGTGCCTCTACGACATATCCGCCGACGCCGCCGATCCCGAATACAGCGACCCTTG
>CADBRG010000149.1 GCA_902797015.1 uncultured Lachnospiraceae bacterium | reverse complement strand
GGTAAGGCCATTGATCATAGCAATGAAGAACCACATAAGGTCGCATATGTTTTCGGTGCGGATATGATGATTCGCAGGGATGTTTTTGAGAAACTACATGGTTTTGATCCCGACTTTTTTATGTATGCAGAAGAACAGGAGCTTAGCTGGCGTGTTCATGATCTTGGGTACAATATCGAAATTGTTCCGGAAGCAAAAATCGTCCATTTGGAAGGGGCTGCAACAGAGGCGAATGGCGGTTTTAATGCCAGACAATTCAGGATGAGGATGAACGGAAAACTGATCTACTATCGGAAGTGTTTTGGCTTGGAAGGTATGGAGCAATTTTATAAATATCGAAAGCTTCAATATCAGCGGTTGATACGTTTTGCAAAGCTACGCGGGAAAAGGCTGGAAAATGCTTCTCTCATGATTTCAATCCTGGATGAGGAATACCAAAAATACAAGAAAAGTATTACTGAGCAATAAAGGGTAGTGAGATGATTATTCGTGATATTTTTCGTGAGATTTATTACTATAAAGTTAAAAAAATGTCACCGATGCAATTCAGGATTTTCCATCTCAAGAGAATTGGGATGGAAATCGGGGAAGATTGCAAGATTTATTCTGATCGTCTTGAGACCAATGAGCCATATCTTATCAAAATTGGTTCAGACGTGATGATTTCTCCAGAGGTGGCTTTACTGACACACGACGCATCGGCCTGCTACTATCTGCCGGATGCAACGGATCTATTTGGACGTATCACGATAGGGGATCATTGTTTCCTGGGTTATGGAGCAATTCTGCTGCCGGGAGTATCTATCGCAGATCATTGCATTGTAGGAGCGGGTAGTGTTGTAACGAAGAGTTTTAACACTCCTGGAATGGTTATTGCAGGAAATCCCGCAAAAGAAATCGGGACTTTGGAACAGTTAAGAGAAAAGAATGAGCCGTATTCTATGAATGTTCATGGAAAAGGGAGTCGAAAAGCATATCTTCTTGCTAATGAGGATAAGTTTATCGGGGCTAGAAAATAAGCTCGCTTGGTTGCAGAGCACATAGGATATAGAGGTATATCATATGTCAGAAATATATGATGATAAGGGAATAAAAACCATCGCATTCTATCTCCCACAGTTTCATCCTATTCCGGAGAATGATGAGCATTGGGGGAAAGGTTTTACAGAATGGACAAATGTTAAAAAAGCAGAACCACTGTTTCCCGGTCATGATCAGCCGAGGATACCTTTAGAGAATAATTACTATAATCTGTTGGATGATAAGATAAAGATACAACAAGCAAAAACTGCAAAAGATTATGGCATATTTGGATTCTGCTACTACCATTACTGGTTTAAAGACGGGAAAAAACTATTAGAGAAACCTGCCGAGCAGATGCTGCAAAATAAAAAAATAGATATACCGTTTTGTTTTTGCTGGGCAAATGAAAACTGGACAAAAAAGTGGGATGGAAGCGAACAGGAAATCATTGTAAAGCAGGATTATGGTCATAAGAAGGAATGGGAAGAACACTTTCAGTATTTGCTCCAGTTTATGAAAGATGAACGGTACATTACTGTTCATGGGAAACCTTTATTAATCATTTACAAACCGGAACAAATAATAGATATCTATGAGATGATGCGCTTCTTTAAAAAGCGTGCTGTACAGGAAGGTTTCCCAGGTCTGTGCCTGATGTTTCAGTTCCCGAGCTACTATGCAGATATGTACTATCGCCCTGATATTTTTGATTTCCGTATTGCCTTTGAGCCTGTTTATTCCAGGTATAGAAAGGCACATGGTGCCCCAGGTACTGCTAAGAAAGTGAAACTGATTAGAACTCTTTTTGGTGAAAAGCCAATCACCTGCTATCGGAAGAAAAAAGAGCGTGAGTTGAAGAATACCAAAGTAATAGTCTCAAAACTAAAACATTTCTCATATACGGAAGCTTGGAATCAGATACTAACAAACCAGTGGACAAAAGAACTCCTGCCAGGAGCATTTGTTGATTGGGATAATACGCCGAGAAATAAAAACGGGCTTGTGTATGATGGCTTTAGCGTTAGTGGGTTCAAGGAGAACTTTGCAAAACTAGTCGTAAGAGCACGGAACGAGAATAAACCGATGATCTTCATCAATGCCTGGAACGAATGGGCAGAAGGCGCCTTTCTGGAGCCAGACGAAAAGTATGGCTATGGAAAGCTGGAAGCAATCAAAGAAGCGTTGAATGAGTAAGAGAAGGCAAGAATACTAAATGGTTGCTGAGATTCTATTCCAGAAAAAAGAAGATTGCTGCGGCTGCGGTGCCTGTGCCAGTGCATGCCCTGCAGATGCGATCGTGTTGCAGGAAGATGCGGATGGTTTTTGGTATCCTGTTGTAAACGAGGGCAAATGTGTTCATTGCGGTCGCTGCCATCAGGTCTGCAGCTTTCAGCATGGTAACAGAACACCTTCCCAGAGAAAGACTTTTGCAGCTGCATTAAATTCTAAAAACATCCTGCAATCCTCTTCCGGAGGAGTGTTTTTTGGGCTTGCAGAGCAGTTTCTGGCGCAGGGAGGAACGGTATACGGCTGCAGCTTGAAACGCTCGGAAAACGGCTTT
>CADBRG010000148.1 GCA_902797015.1 uncultured Lachnospiraceae bacterium | reverse complement strand
GGTGATGAGGACCTCTGGGATGCTGCGATCAATCTTCGTGAAAATGCGACCGAATCCTATACCGAAAGTGCCGATGGCGAAGGTTCCGGCGATTCTGTTTCAGGCGACCCGGAAGATCCGATGAACGGACGTGCTGATAATGCATCCAAAACTGCTTCCCATTTTTCCTATAAGCAGGAATCATCCGGTGACGGAACTGAGTTTATTTTCGGTGATGCACTCGTGATCACACTCCCGCCGGACTGGGACGGCAAATGGGCGATGGAACAAGGCAATGATTATGTTACGTTCTATCACACGGACAGCCATGAAGCATGGATGGAATACGACGGCAGTGATGGCGGCGTCCTCTTCGGTATTTATTATTCAAAGGACAAAGAAGATTCTGAAAATGCAGAATATGTCGGCCTTGCAAGAGACGGCGGTTATTACTACTTCAGTTTCCCGTCTGACATGCAGGCATATATGGATGACGAGAGCATTGTCGAAGACTATGCTTCCCTTGCAGAAGAAGTTGATTCCATCGCAGCAAATGTATTCAGTACGATTTCCGAATAGAATCCGTTCTTTATCATCATGCAATCAAAAAAGAGATCTGAGAAGTTTCCCTCTCAGATCTCTTTTCATTTGTTCTGTTTACCAGTCTGTGTAGATATCAACTGTACCGCTCGCACAGCCTGAATCATACACCTTTGCCTGTCCAAGTGAGGTATCTACCACTGTTCCCTTGGACATGTCACTACTTGCCACACAGATATAACCATCTGAATCGCGTACCGTTCCATCCTCAGCAACATGACGCCCCGGAATATTCAGTCCGCCGCCCGGCAAAACTTTCTGGGAATAATATGTTTCCCTGTGTCCGCCGTAGTAAACAACACCTTTATACTTGGTCAGTCCGCCGCTGCTTGTCGTATAGCTTGATGAAGATGAACTTGAACTGTAGCTATAATCATCATCACTGTCTGACGAACTGCTTGCCGCCTGTGCTGCGGCTGCCTGTCTCGCACGTTCCTCAGCTTCTGCTGCTGCGCGTGCTCTTGCCTGCTCTGCGGCAATCTCTTCTTTCTTTGCCTGAATCTGTCCATTTACCGAATTCAGATCTGCCTGAACTGCGGCTGCCTCTGATTCGAGTTCGCCGCGCTTCGACTGCAGCTCAGATTTCTTTGCTTCCAGCTCTTCCTGCTGTGTGATCAGCGCTGCCTCTTTTTCTTCGAGCACCTGTTCCTGCTCTTCTACGGTCTTGTGAATCGCCTTATATTCTTCCAGCTGGTCAGAATAGGTCTTTTCAAGATTCTTAGCTACATCGATCGCACTGAAGATCTCTGCCATGGAAGAAGAAGATAAGATCATATCCAGAGATGAATACGTTCCTTTTTCGTACATCACCTGAATCTGGTTCGCTGTCTTTTCTTTCTGCATCGCTTCATTTGCTTTAGCGATCGCGAGCTGCTCTCTTGTCATCTCGATATCGTTCTGGGTCGCTTCTAATTCCGCATTCCCTGTCTCGATATCCGCTTCAATCGATGCGATCTGCCCGGAAAGTGCACTAATGCTCTGGTTCACACTTGACACTTCCTGCTGCAGCTGGTTTGATTGCTCTTCGAGTGATGATAACGTCTCCGCCATCGCCGGTACTCCCGGACAAAGCGCAGCACACACAACACAGGCAATCACAGCCTTTCGCATCCTGCGAAAACTAGCTTGCATTTTATTTCCCTTTCTTACTACATCCACTTTTAAAACTGTTTCAACCCAACTTGTTTCCTGTAAGTTTCAAAATTGTTACAAAAGTGTTACCGAAAGTGTTCTATGATAATAGCATATCCTCCACTAGATGTCAAATTTCCGCCTGTTCATAAGAAGATTCCTCCACTTATGCACGAAAAAAAACGGTATAGAAATATCAATATTGCATGTTGCCATCTGATAAAAGTACTTGCATATCAACATGGTATTCGCTACGATAAATCATATCTTTAAGTTGACATCTGGAGAACGATTATGAAACGTATCGCATTATTTCTGGCGCTTGCTGCCGGTTTGCTATGGGGCAGTACAGGCCCGTTTGTACGGATCCTTTCCGCCGGTGGCCTTGACAATGTCACGATTTTCTTTGCCCGTGTACTGATTGCCACCATTATATTATTTATCGCCTTTATGATTAAAAACCGGTCGCTTTTTAAGTTCCGGCTCAAAGACATCTGGATCTTCCTTGTTTACAGCTGCATCGCCACAACAGGACTTAACATCTGTTACAACGTATCGATCATCAATATGTCCTTGTCCTTTGCCGCGGTACTGCTGGCACTTGCACCGGTTTATGTTGTCTTTCTGGCTTACTTCTTATTTAAAGAGAAGATCACAGCCAAGAAGATCATCTGCATGCTTCTGGCTGTGTTTGGCTGTGTATTGGTAAGCGGCTTTCTGGAGTCGTCAGGCGCCTTGGGCTACCGGCCGCTCCATGTCATGATCGGCGTCCTGTCAGGAATCCTGTATGCGGTCCAGGTCGTCTTCTCACGACTTTCCAGCGAGCATGGATACAAATCCTTTACACTTGTTTTCTACTGTATGCTGTTTGCAACGATCCTGCTGGCACCGTTTTCGAACTGGCATGCGATCGGACATTACGTACAGGCGGCGCCGCTTGCGCATATCGGAATTCTGATCGTCCACTCATTGTTGGCAGCTGTTATCCCGTACATCTGTATCAATACGGCGCTTGCCAAGGCAGAGGCCGGGATCTGTACGATCCTGTGTGCTGCAGGCGAGCCGACAGCTGCGACACTGTACGGTGCGCTGTTCTTTGCAGAGATCCCGTCAGTACTCTCCTTTGGCGGACTGGTCCTTACGATCATCGCACTGTCCCTTCTTTTGGCTCCGGGCAGGAAAAAGGTCGCGTCAAATTCATAACATCAAAAGGGCTGCCGCAAAAGCGACAGCCCTTTTTCGGGGAGACCTCTGTCTCCTATTTCAGAAATTCTTTCATTTCTTTGGCAATTCTCTCGTACTCGAAGTCGTGTACATAGTGTCCGCAGTCTAATTCTGTAAGTATGCCGTTTTCGGAAGCATCCGTCATTGCCTGTGAACTCTTTTCCCAGTTCTCATCAAATTCCGTACTGTCAGGCGAAATATACAGAAGCATTGGTACGTTTGGCAATGGCGCTGCGCTCAGTTCCCGGTTCACAGCAATCATATTATTAATATCGCTCTCTCTTATAACGGATTCATTAAGGAGCTTTCTGCAGCAGATTTCAGTGAATAATTTATCTTCCTCTTTCGTAAGTGTCCCTGATTGATCCAGGCTTCCGATACGCAATAAGCCAGTTACCTTTTCAAACTTGTTTATTCCAACGGCAAGCTTTGTGAGTTTTTCTTCTTTTCGAAGTGTTTCTTCATCTTCACAGTTCGGCGTACACATATCCAGACCGACGATTGCTTCTACTTCATCGGGGTATTCTTGCGCCCACAGTGTCGCCTCGTACCCCGACATCGAATGCGCACACAAGACATACGGTGCTTCAATGCCTGCATTTTCGAGGGCTTCCCTGTCCTGATGCAGTATAGTATCCATATCGCGATCCCCATCAACAATATCACTGAACCCATAGCCAAATCTTTCAACAACGACTATCCTGTATTCATCACTCAGCCTTGTGTAAAGTGCTTTGAAATCCAGGATCGGAGACGATGTCCCCCACCCCGACAGGAAAACGATTGTCTGTTCGCCTTCTCCTTCAGTGTAGACACTCATATTATGGCCGTCCACCTCAACAAGCTGCCCCAGGGGTGCATTATATAACTCCTGGTTTTTTCTGAGCATGATCTGATTAAATATCGTCATGATGATAAGAAATGCTGCCAGCAATAACAACAAGAAGAGAAATATCTTACCTATTATTTTCAATACCTTTTTCATGATTCATTCTCCTCTTTGATCGCAAATGAAACAGGAGAACGATTCTCCTGTCTCATTTTGCGCGACTCATCTATTATCTGATTACGATGTCTCCTGCACTTGCTCTGACTTCAATCTTCAGCCCGTCCTTTCCGGATTGCTGATAAGAAGAATCTTTAAATTTATTATCTCCGAATCTGATTTCTCCGGCGCTTGCTTTTAAGTCAATATTGTAATCTGCCAGGTTCTCAGTCCCTTTCATTACGAAATTCCCTGCGCTTACCTTCGCATACAGATCCTGTACCGCACATTTGCTGAGTTCAACATCTCCTGCACTGTTACCGATCGTGACTTTTTTAACTGCGGTATTTTCCAGGTCAAGATCGCCCGCCGAACAATCAAACTGCGCGCCTCCGATTGCGGAGTTGTTCACATCAATGTCACCGGCAGAGTTTTTTGCATCAAGTGTATTAACAGTGACGTTTTCTAAGTCAAAGTCTCCGGCAGAAGTATGTCCTGTCAAAGTGTCAATTGTAAGGTCCTTGACAAGTGTATCTCCGGCGCCGTTTTTAAAGGAAAGTGTTCCGATCTGTGTCCCTTCCGGAACGGTAATGACCATCTTTGCTTTAACCGACACATTGAAATGTTTTTTGATAAAATCTTCTAATGTTTCTACTGAAAACCCTTCCTGTGTGATATACAATGTACCATCTTTGACTTCTCCATACGGCTGGAATATATCATCACTCAGATAATACATGACACTGTAATCCTGTCCGGTCTTGATGTTGATATCAAATGCTCCCGTCGCGATGTCAATATTTTCAAACGGAATGAACGCACCGTCTTTCTGCGTGCCCTCCAGCGGGATCATTTCATATTTGC
>CADBRG010000147.1 GCA_902797015.1 uncultured Lachnospiraceae bacterium | reverse complement strand
TCTAAAAATGGCGCGTGTTGGAACGAAGAGCATGCCCCTTTTTTAGATGTTTCTAAAAAACGTCTAATACATAACCGCTTTTTCTAACGAACTCAGACGATCTTTAACGAGCCCAACGCGACTCGGAACATGGGTTGAACCATTGAAAACACTGGAAAAAATGAACTTGAACGATCTGCCTTAAACTCAAAATGGCACAAAAACCTACCGCCTCCTAAGCGAAGGGTCGGAGGTTCGAATCCTCTCAGGGACGTTTGCAGGAGTCGTTTGACTCCTGCATTTTATTTTGTTAGAGATCAACCGGTTTTGATTTCAAACAAATCCAATAGTCTTTGAAATGTATCCTGTCCGTCGAGGCAGGTGTCAATAAGATATCCTTTTTCATGATTCCACTCTGCCAGCCCCCGGTAATAAAAATGTTTTTTCGTATCTTCGATAATGAACGGGACAATATTCCAATGAAGACATTCTTTTAGCGCGATCAGCCTTCCGACTCTTCCGTTTCCGTCCTGGAAAGGATGGATGCGCTCGAAAGCTGCATGGAAAGCGATGATATCATTTATTGTGATGTTAGCATTTGCATGATAGGAAGCAATCAGAGCCTTTATTTCGGCAGAAACATCTGCTGGCTTTGTGGTCGTACGACCGCCGACAACATTTGGGCGCTGTTTGTAATCACCTACAGAAAACCAGAAAAGAGAGGCATCTTTGGTATCATGCTTTAAAATATAATGAAGCTCTTTGATGAAGTCTTCTGACAGTTCTTCTTCTGCGTGGTCAATCACATAATCGATTGCCTGGAAATGATGAACTGTTTCGAGAATGTCATCTACAGGAATGCCATCTCCAGCATCGATGGTGTTGGTTTCAAAGATGAAACGTGTCTGTTCTTCTGATAAAGCACTTCCTTCCATGTGGTTAGAATTATAAGTCATTCGAACCTGTAGTTCATGGTATAGACCACCTGAGATTTTTGCATCTTTTTCTTCACGAAGACGTTGTAAAATAGGGTTATCGGAAACAATGCAGTAAAGATCCCCGGGGTCACAGGAAAGATAATCTGCAATCTTTTGTAGGACGATCCTGGAAAGTTTTTCTCCTTTGCCGATTTTTGCGATTGTTCGTGATGATATACCGAGTTCATGTGTCAAGGCTGTTCTCGTGATACCATTTTCTGTTAGCTTCTGTTCAAGTTTTTCATAGCAATACATGAAAACACCTCCTGTTCCTTTACTTTATTATAGTAAAAATGGTAAAAAAGTAAAGCTATAAGAAGCCATTGGTAAAGGTACCTGGTACCATTACGGAAATGTTACAAAATGGTAAAACAATTTTTGTGAAAGGAGATGAGGCCTTCGTCACGCATCCTCCCAAGTTCTTTTGAGAGGGCAGTACGATCTAAGTTAAGATAGTCCGCCATTTGCTGGCGGTCAAAGGGGATGTCAAACGTGGACGTCCCCTTTTTGATGTAAAGGCTGTTTAAATAAGCCATGACTCTGCCGCGGATCGTCTTCGGGGAGATGTGAAAGCTCCGGCCGGAGAGCGCCAGATTTTTCTGGGAGAAAATGGTGAGCAGGTTCATGGTCAGTTTCACGGCCCAGGGATTTTTCTCGGAAACGAGTTCCTGCAAAGCGCCGATTTTCAGAAAAAGAATGCTGCAATCCTCATTTGCGGTCACGTCGACCATCAAGGGTTCGGTTCCGATGTAAGCGTATGTTTCTGCGAAAAAGTGGCCTTTGCCGACATGGCTTAAGATGCTTTTATTTCCCCAGGCGTCATTGTTTTCGATCGTGACGCTTCCTTTTAAAACCAGTCCCATTTCCCGGGTTGTCGATCCGGCATGCAGGATGATTTCGCTTTTTTTGTACTGCCTGCTTGTGGCATGCAGCAGATCAAGCGCGGCTTTGATCTCATCGATGGAAAAGTTTTTGAAAATTACGATATTCTGAAGTGCTTCCGGATTTGTCTGTACAGTCATAAAAATCTCCTAAAAAAAGTTTGATTTCGTGGTTAAAACCACATACTAGTTGAAGATATTTTACTATAGTAATGGCAGAAAGACAAAAGAAATTCTGTGGGGAGGTAATATTATGATCCGGAAGATTATCCATATTGACGAAGATAAATGCAACGGCTGTGGCCTTTGCGCAAATGCCTGTCATGAAGGCGCAATCGATATCATTGACGGGAAGGCAAAGCTTGTCAGAGAGCATTTTTGTGATGGACTTGGTGACTGCCTGCCGTCCTGCCCGACCGGTGCGATCACATTTGAAGAGCGGGAAGCACCCGCTTATGACGAAGAGGCAGTGAAACGGGCGCAGGAAGAAAGCGGATATACGACAGATCGATCGGGTTCTGCCGCAACAGAAGGGAGACAGGCAATGAGTGAAATGAAGCAGGTACACCAGGGAGGATGCCCGGGATCACAGGCAATGCAGTTTACGCGGAGAGCAGAGGAAGCGCCGGCAAGCGGCGGGACAAATTTATCGGTATCGCGTCTGGCGCAGTGGCCCTGCCAGATCAAGCTGGTTCCGACGCGCGCACCGTTTTTTGATGGGGCAAAGCTTCTGATCGCAGCGGACTGTACGGCGTATGCCTATGCAAACATGCACGAAGATTTTATGAAAGGGAAAACCACGATCATCGGCTGTCCGAAGCTTGACGACATCGATTACAGTGAAAAGCTGACAGAGATCATTGCGAATAACGATGTGCAGGAGGTACAAATTGTCCGGATGGAAGTTCCGTGCTGCGGCGGTCTGGAAATGGCAGCAAAGAAAGCCTTGCAGGCGAGCGGGAAATTCATCCCCTGGCAGGTCGTGACCATTTCAAGAGACGGAAGGATTCTGTAAAGATGCCGGCTCGTATGTGATCAGACGAATGAAACAAAGAACCCCGGGATAAAAACCCGGGGGTTCTTTCTATAGGGTACCTGGTACTATTACGAAATTGTTACAAAATCAACCCTGATTAAACAGTTCGCTCAGCTCATCCGCATGTTCTTCAAGGACCTTTAGTAGATAGGAATCCCAGTGACGGGCATCGCTGTCGGAATCGCCGAAGACGTAGTCTTCCTGGCCGTAGTCGATGACATCAAATCCCGGAACGGCTTTGCTTGCGCCATCGGTACGATAGCTTACCGCGTCTGCCAGGCTGAAGGAAACTGTGCCGTCCTCGTAGGTTGCCCAGCTGCTGATGTCGGTGCCGGATGCTTCCTCGGAGTCACCGTTTTCCGTCTGTGTCTCGGCTTCTGCCTTGGTAACATCAACCGCGCCGTCTACATATTTTCCATACATCTCATCGACATAGAGCGACAGGCTTTCTCCTAAGATCTCGGACGGAACATGTCCGCCGCCCCACTGCCACTCGATGTTGGCGTCAATACCGGCATTCAGGGCAGCGATCTGCATATTCAGAGAAGAGAACATGGACATGTCGCCTTCTGATGCACCCATCAGGATCCGCATCCAGGTCGGGTTGTCGGTGTTTTCATTTCCGATATAATTTAACGGGTTGTAAAGCTCGACGATGTTATTGCCGTATTCATCACCGGCTTCGACTTCTGCGATATCTTCCTGATAGGAAGCAAGCATTTCATCGTAGCTGCTGTAGTTCGAGGAGTCTGTGGTGCTGCCGGCTGCCTGTGTCGTACCTACATCCGGTGTGCCGACATCCATGGTGTCGCCGGAGCTGTTTTCCGCAACATCGGAATTGTCAAAGCTGCGCTCTGAGCTGTCGCTTGCCGCCTCATCGGAAGCGCTGCTGTCAGACTGGGAGGCGTTGCTCTCGTCGGAGCTGCTGCCGCCGGGACCGGCGAAATCACTTTTACCGCCCATGCCACTCGGTGCGCCACTCGGCGCTTCACCACCGGGGCCGCCTGAGCCCATATCACTCGGGGCACCGCCGCCCATGCCGCCAGGACCGCCCATGCCGCCACCGGAGCTTGCCTTGGTGTAGCGTCCCTCTAAGAAAGCTGCGGCCTTGTCTTCCGTCGTCATCGCTGCGACTTCTTCATCACTTAATGTGTTTCCTTTCGCATCAAACCAGGTCCAGCCGTCCGCGTAATCCAGGTTTTCCAGATACCATTCCAGGTTGCTTTCAAACTCTGCAAGGTACAGGTCAAGATACGTTCCGCCGTAACCGTTGGTATCGGCATATTTTTCTTCGTCATATTCAATCGACAGTTCAATTGTATCTTCTGTATCGCCATCCTCATTCAAATCAAATCCGACATCACCTTCGTTAACATTTAAGTTCTGGTCATTGATATAGGTCATGTATTCTTCGGAAAGGTATTCTGCCAGCTGTTCCTGGAAGGAGCTTCCGAAGTCATAGTCGGTGTCCATATAATACTCAAACGCCTGTGCCATATCTGCCTCGGCAAGCGATGTGATCGCGGAGTATGCGACACAGCCCCATGCGCCGTCGGAGAGTTCGTAGTCCGTTCCATCGATCGAGACGGTCGTGGAATAGGAGCCATCCACTAAAGCATAACAGCCGACCGCGCCGGCCTCGGCTTCATAGGCATAGAAATCAGAATTGTTGCTGGTGGCTGCAAACATTGCTGCATGTGCACCGCCGCCGGAGCCGCCTGTGGAAACGAGGTAATCAACATTTCCCGGAAGATTGCCTAATAAAATATTGTATTTTACGTAGCGGGCCGCGTTTTTCTGGTCAACCAGGCAGGACGGCGCATCGCCGGTGTAGGTGGTATTGCCGTCTTCATCCGTTATGGTGTCCTGTTTGCCGCGGTTGCCGCAGGCGATGTTGATGTAGCCTTCGGACGCGTAAGTGGTCGCTGCAGTTGTGTTGGTGGAAGATGAATATCCCGCCGCGCCGGTATTTAAGATCAGCGGCGCAGTGGAGGCAGTGTAGACCTGTCCGTTTGAGCTGGTCACCTCAGCGTCGTAGTCGATGACAAGAGACCCTTTGACTGCGTCTGAATAGGAGTCTGCGGTCACGTCAGCTTCGCCGTCACCATCGGTATCGATTCCGGTCACATAAGCACCCGGTACACAGACCGAGACACCCTGTTCATCTTCGATCTCCGGGTAAGCCACTGCAGATACAACGGAGAGGATCCATGCATCCGCATCGGCATCGTAGGTCCATTCCTGGTCCTCATTGTTTGCAAGGTTTAAGGTTTCTTCAATGTATTCCTGGTCTGAAACGCCTGAGAAGGTGCTTGCCGTGGTAGATTCCACGGAAGCGCTGCTTGTAGCAGTCGTTCCGGCCGAGCCGCAGGCCGCCAGGCTGACTGCCATGGTACCGATCAGGATAGCGGTTACGATTTTGTTCTTCATATATAGTCCTTTCGTGCGTAATATTGGTGCTGTTATAAACAGGTGTGGTATCGGCTGAGCGTATGATAGTTAGCCGCCACAAGAATATGCTAGCAGGATAACGTGGGATTGTGTAGAAACTGTGTCTTTTATGTGGAAATCCTGCGAACTAAAGAATGCAAATCCCCATACTTTCTGTTATGATTAAAATAGCGTAGATTTTTAAATACTTTTAATATACGGAGGCCACTTATGAATTACAGGAAAAGCAACAAATCCGTGCGGCGGCGATCATCGGCTGCCTGGTGGTGGTAGTTATTCTTGTGCTTGGAACGATCAGGACGGGACAGAGATCCCGATCATCGCATTGACCGCCAACGCATTCGACGAAGATGTACAGCGAAGCCTGCAGGCAGGACTCAACGCGCACTTAAGCAAGCCTGTCCAGCCGGAAGCATTGTTTGATACATTAGAGCAGCTGATCAAACCGTAGGAAGGTACCAGGTACCTTCGCGCATTAAAGCGCTGAGGTGCCTGGTGCTTTATTATAGTAGAGGAGTAAAGCACATGCTGAAAAACAGAGAAGATACGATGCCGATCGACAGGCCGCGTGAGGTCTGGATCGTGGGACACAGAAGCCCGGATACAGACTCGATCTGCGCCGCGATCGCGTATGCGGATTTAAAGAGCCGGACGGAGGAGGGAACATTCCTTCCCAAGCGCGCCGGCGAGATCAATCTCGAGACAAAATATGTCCTCGACACATTCGATGTGGAAGAACCTGCGCTGATCACAGATGTCAGCACGCAGGTCATGGACATCGAGATCCGCCCGACAAAGCCCGTCGGCAAAGCGGCGTCCCTGAAACAGGCCTGGGAGCTGATGAAGGAGCAAAACGTCGTCACGATCCCGGTCACAGATAAAAAGAAAAACCTCAAGGGTCTGATCACGACAGGCGATATCGCGACCTCATATATGGAAATCTACGACAGCGAGATGCTCTCGAAAACAGACACGCGCTATCAGGCGATCGCCGATACGCTCGAGGGCGAGATCCTCTGCGGTGACGCAGATGGCTGTTTTAAAAAAGGAAAAGTCATGGTCGGTTCTGCGAGCCCCGAGATCATGGAGGAGTTTATGGATGAAAATGACCTTGCGATCATGGGCGCCCGCTATGAGGCACAGCTTTGCGCGATCGAAAACAACGCCAGCGCCATCGTGATCACGGGCGGTGCAAAGGTCAGCAAAACAATCGTCAAGCTGGCGCAGGAGCATGGATGCGTGCTGATCACGACACCGTACGACACCTTCACGGCGACCCGTCTGATCAACCAGAGTATGGCCGTCAAATATTTCATGCGGAAAAAGAACCTGATTTCCTTCGGGATTGAAGAGCACATCGATGATGTCCGCGACGTCATGTCCAGAGAGCGCCACAGAGATTTCCCGGTGCTCGATGATGACGGCAAATACCTCGGGATGATCTCACGCCGGAACCTGTTGAACATGCGCCGCAAGCAGATGATTTTAGTCGACCACAACGAAAAGGCACAGGCAGTTGAAGGCATCGACAGCGCCGAGATCTTAGAGATCATCGATCATCACAGGCTCGGCAGCCTTGAGACTTTGGCACCGGTCTTTTTTAGAAACCAGCCGGTCGGCTGTACAGCGACGATCATTTACCAGATGTATCAGGAAAAAGGTGTGGAGATCACACCGCAGATCGCAGGGCTTTTGTGCTCCGCGATTCTTTCAGATACGCTGATGTTCCGCTCGCCGACCTGTACACCTCTAGACAAAAGCACGGCAGAGCGCCTCGCGGAGATCGCAGGCATAGAGGTCGAAGCCCATGCGAAAGCCATGTTCCGTGCGGGCAGCGATTTCAACCACAAGACTGCTGATGAGATTTTCCATCAGGACTTCAAGATCTTCGATATGGAAGATGAGAAATTCGGTGTATCTCAGATCAGTGCGATGACCAAGGTCGAGCTCGAAGAGGTCCTGAAGAAGCTCTCGCCCGAACTCGACGCGATCCGCAATTCGCACCAGATCGGTATGGTCTTCGTCATGCTGACCAATATTATGGAAGAAACAACATACCTGCTCTGCCAGGGGGACGGCGCAGAGGAGCTTGCCGAGCACGCTTTCAGCGTCGATAAAGAAGGATATGTTTACCCGCTCAAGGGCATCGTCTCCCGCAAGAAGCAGCTCATCCCGAAGATTTTGGTAACGCTGCAGCAGGAGTAGGGTTACGCAAGAAACAATGGGCCAGGTAACTTCACGCTTAACAGCGCGAAGATGCCTGGCCCTTAATCCGTGCCAAAATGCCGCTTTTCGTGCCACTTTGCCGAAATCTGGCCTGTCAGGCATTGTCACACAAGGCAAAATAAAGTATATTTAACACGATAGATTACAGTGCAAAATTGGCTAAATATATCGCGTTTTACCGTGTTGAGCAATATTTTTGACGGTTCTTTTGATGCTAATGCGGTAAAATGAAATTGAAGAATCTATAGTGTGACATAATAGACTTTGACAAAAGGTCTACAACGGGTTTCTTTTATATATAGAAGGAACCTATCGTATCACATAGATTCGAGAGACAATATGCAATACAAAAGGCCGGGAGGCCGGAACCTACCAGTTTACCTTCCGAAAGGAAGATGAGGATACAACGGAAAGCCGATGGCAGCACTGTGTGTATTCCTCCTGATCAGATTTATCGGTAAGAGAAAAGAAGAGCAGGAAGAAGCTGACGATGCAGCTGGTAGATAAGTTCACGATTCTGATGATCATCATCCTGGTAGTACAGATCGTACTTGCAGCACTTGCAAAAGTGAAAAAAGACAAGGAAGATGACGAAGAAGAAGAAAATGCACCGGCATAAGAAATACTGACAAACAGTAGTAACAAGTAAATAAGCAACAGACAGCAGCCAAGGTCATCATGACCTGGCTGCTGTTGTTACGATGAGAAATCTCTTAATGCCTGGGCTTTTCGCTTTCTTAATTATTTTTTCGCCTTTTTCAGTCATTTTTTTAAAGCCTATTGAAGTCTGAAATAAAGACGATATACTCACTCTTAAACTGATCATAAGTACTTGAATTGTTGAGGAGGAATCGTGTATGGCAAAAGCAAACCCGATGTATAAGGACACTGTTTTCCGGATGCTATTTAAGGAGCCGAAAGAGGCGCTGAGTTTATACAACGCATTGAACGGGACAAAGTATGACGATCCGGCCAAGCTGGAGATCGTGACATTGGAGAATGCGATCTACCTGAATATGAAGAATGATGTGGCGATCATGATCGACAGTACGCTGAATCTTTACGAGCATCAGTCGACACCGAATCCAAATATGCCGCTTCGGGATCTGTACTATGTTTCCGGTGAACTGCAGAGACTTTTTCCGGCAAATAATCTATACGGCCGCACGAAAAAGACGATTCCCGTACCGCGTGTGGTATTCTATAATGGAGAGGAAGCACAGGCAGAGAAGTTCTCCTATAGACTCTCTGACCTGTACGCAAAGCAGGTCTCAGATCCGGAACTTGAGCTGATCGTTACGGTGTATAACATCAACGAAGGGATGAACGAGGATCTGAAAAATGCCTGCCGCAGCCTGAAGGAATACATGCAGTTCGTGGCAGTGGTCAATCAATATCGAAAGGCCATGCCGCTGCAGGAAGCAATAGAAAAGGCGGTGAAGGATTGTATGACGCAGGACATTTTGAAGGAATTTCTAGAGAACAACCGGAACCAGGTGGTAAGCACGACACTTGAAGAATTCGACCAGGAACTGTATGAGAAGATCATACGGGATGAGGGGCGAGTTGAAGGATTTGAGCAAGGGCGGCAAGAAGGTGTTGAAGAAGGCCGTCGTCTGGAACGCGAGAATACTGAAAAAGAGAAGCAGCGGGCAAATGCGGCAGAGCAGGAAATAGAGCGTTTGAAAGCTTTGCTGGAGGAGAAGTAATAGATTAAGTACTACACACCTTATTATGGCACCATATCATGTAGTTGAAACCATCCCAATGGAGGAGTAAAATATATCTACTGAACTGATAAGGATTGTATTTATAAAGACGAAGAATTCATGAATTTCAAGAAATTAACAAGATTCAAAAAAGCGATTATTATTTCACTGGCGGCAGGGGTTGTAGTTTCACAATCCCTGCCAGTTGTGTGTGCAGCAGAATTATCCGCAGAGGAGGAAACCTCTGTGGTGCCAGGTGGCGGGAGTGGCCAGTCATCAGGAGATAATGGTGGAGACTCCTCACAGTCAGGTTCCGGATCGGCTGCGGGCGAAGATAGCGGCAGTACAGGGAATACGGATACAACAGGGGGAACTACAGATTCTTCCGAGACAGGTGGAAGCCAGACTCCGTCCGATGCATCAGGAACGGGCAGTGCGTCAAAAGATACTGAGCCAACCAGTGAGGACAAGAGCGCTGCTGATAGCGCCGCACAGTCTGATGTGAATAAAAATGCAGAAGCGAACGGTACTACACAGACAGATGCCAAAGACAATGCAGATCCTAACGCAACAAAGGCCGCACAGGCAGAGCAGCCGGCAGAGACTACAGCTGTGGAGGCTACGGTTCCGCTGACGGATGATGACAGCGTGAAGGAGACGGAAGACCTGCATGAAGATGATACGGAAGTCATCCCGGAGGGAGATCTCGTTCCTGCTCCGGTGATCAATAACAGCTTCCGCTTCTGGACGGTGGCAAAGGACTATGCCTATGCGTCCGAAGATGTCATGGTCATGGAAGAAAAGAGTGATTCGGCACGCGAGATCGGAGAGCTGAAAAAGGATGCGCTCTGCTATCTGATCAAGGACGAAGGCGACTGGTACTATATCGAGTCCGGTACAGTTCGTGGTTTTGTAGAGACTGATAAGCTCCTGACAGGAGAGGATGCGGTGCCGCTGACCAAAGAACTCGAAGAAACGGCCGGATACGTTTCTGCGCGTACGGGTATGGACATCGACATTGAAGATGTCGCTTCAAAAGCATACGAATATATAACGAAGAAAGAAAACAAAGCTTTTGCATATGAGAGAGCAACGGTCTATCAGACAGTGGTAGAAAGAGATCCCGTGCTTCCTGCAAAAGGAAAGATCAATATCCGTGAGAAGGCGAATGAGAAATCCAGGATCGTCGGAATCCTTCCGGCAGACGGCATTGCCTATGTGATCGCGGATAAGGATGACGACTGGGTATACGTGGAATCCGGTGATGTGAGAGGTTTTGTGAAGAGCGAGCTGCTGGAGATGACGGACAACCTCACGAAGGACGAAGCTGACTACGCGACAGCGACGCAGAAAATCGCCCCGGAGGACAACAAAGCACTGTACTATACCATGACATCGATCCGCTCCGGCGTGCCAGACGGCATGCTTCGGAACTCGATCCTGCAGTACGCTTCCCAGTTTATCGGGAATCCCTATGTCTGGGGCGGCACGAGCCTGACAAACGGCGCAGACTGCTCCGGTTTTGTGCTTAGTATTTTCGCGCAATACGGCTATTCCCTGCCGCATTCCTCTGCGGAGCAGGCGACATGCGGAACACCGATCGAGGTAGAGGATGCGCTCCCGGGCGATCTGATTTTCTACGGAGATGACAACGGTATTTACCATGTTGTGATCTACGCAGGTGATGGCAAGACGATTGAGGCGAAGTCCACCAAATATGGTATCGTGGCATCGAAGGTAAGTTACGGCTCTGCAGTGGCAGCGGTCCGCATCATCGATGAAAAAGATGCCGTACGCTATGATATCCCGTCGGGCCTTGGTAGCATTCATACCTACATGGGCTGGCAGAAGGTCACAGACCGCAGATCCCAGCAGTGGGCATTTAAGAAGGCCGCCGGCATGACTTTTGATCCGGAAGGTTTCGGTGTGGTTGACAACCGCTACGTTGTCGCGTGTACATCGACATATGGAAACATCGGTGATTACGTCGACTTCTACCAGGAAGACGGAACTGTCATCCCGTGCATCATCGGAGACTTCAAGAACCAGAACGATCCGGGCTGCAACGCATACGGACACATGGACGGCGACTGCATCATCGAATTTGTCGTCGACCAGAAGAGCTGGTATCAAAGTGGCCATGCGAATCCGGGAACGGACGCATGCCACCCCGAGTGGAACCAGAACATCATAAAAGCCGAGAACGTCGGCAGCTATTATGAATAGTAAAAGCATTAGACCCTATCGATTGAAAAGCATCGATAGGGTCCTTTTTTTACGTGAAAAATGCAGATGTCTGCAAAAAATTCACTTGAACAGATACTGATATTTTCGCATTTGCGCTCGCAATACGGTTTCGACACGCGCGCGGATGTTTTCGGGATAGATTGTTTCTTCACAGAGAAAAGCGAGGAGTTGTTTTTCTGTCAGATTGAAGGTCAGATTATAACCATACAGTTCCTCTGAAAGATCAAGCTGTTCATCAAAGTCCCGGCAGAATGTTTTTGCGTGTACCTTTTCCATTAGACTGTAGGTATCCTGATCCGTCGGATAGTCAAGCGTTGTATCCGAAAGCAAGCCGGCGCCGTTATCAAAAATCGGGCAATAATCATATGTCCCATCCGGGTTCATGATGACAGCAATGTTATGTGTATGCCGGTCTTCGTTTAAGATAATTGCATCCAACGTGAGTAGGCGATTCATGTAGATGCCAAACTCATTAAGTCCGGTTAACCGGATTACGGAATCGACTAAAAAAGCCAATCGTTTTTTATGATCTGTGATATGGAAAACAGACTGATACAAGGATTCTCCATAATGCTGGAAAAATAAACGCTCGATCGTAATCAGCTGCTGATCGGGTAAAAGAAAGTTTTTGCTGGCAGTTCCCCGAAAAACAGTATTTTGAAATTGTAGCTGCGCGGTTTTGTATTTGACATAATCCTTTTCGGGCAGAGTTGAATGGAGTCATTCTCGTGTAAAACTATCATGGCATACCTCGGTTCTATTTCTCAATCTTAATCCAAAAGTCATCCTCCGCCATTCGACCTTCTGTCTGACTGATGATCATAAAGGGATCGTAAAACGGAAGATCCAGTTCTCGGAGAATTAGTTTCATCTTATCCCGCTCAGCAGGAAAACATCTCGAAGCCAGAAAATCTTCGTATTGTTCATAATCCGGTGTCTCGATATTCCCAAATGCACGAAACTGACGATCGTTAGTATAATTCTTAATCTGAACCTGTTGTGTGCGGGGATCAACGTCAATAATCGTGCACAAATTTTGTCGCCGGGCGGACACTTCTGTTTCTGGATGAGATCCAGGAATGTCCGGAAGCGGTTACAGCATCGACGTTTCGTTATACCGTTAAAAAGATAAAAAATACGGCACTATTTCAGTAACATTATAGTAGTCTGTCCGTTATATGGAGTACAATATGCCCCATAAAGTTGTTTTTGTGGATAGTTATTACTAACTTAAAACACTGAGTCGGTTTCTGGGATAGTGAAGCATACTTTTTGCGTTAAAATAGCAGGGCATACATTTGATATGGACTTGGAAACGTTATAAAAATGTGTTCCTTACCAGTCACCAGAGATGGAAGGAGAAAATAGATGCCTCAGGTTTACGGATATGTGAGAGTCAGCAGCAGGGATCAGAATGAAGATCGACAGTTGATCGTAATGCAGGAAAAGGAGGTGCCTGAGAAAAACATATATATAGACAAGGTCTCAGGAAAGGATTTTAACAGACCGTCGTATCTGGCGATGTTAGAGGTTCTGCAGGAGGGAGATCTGCTTTATTTAAAAAGCATCGACCGGCTGGGCCGGAACTATGCGGAGATTCTAGAGCAGTGGCGTGTTTTGACAAAGGTGAAAAAGGTTGATATCTGTGTGATCGACATGCCGCTTTTGGACACACGGCAGGGAAAGGACCTGATGGGAACGTTCTTGAGCGACCTGGTGCTGCAGATCTTATCGTTTGTGGCGGAAAACGAGCGGAAGATGATCAAGCAGCGTCAGGCAGAAGGGATCGCGGCGGCGAAAGCGCGGGGCGTGAAGTTCGGGCGGCCGGAGATTCCGTTGCCGGATAATTTCACGGAGGTGTATGGACGCTGGGAAAAGGGTGAGATCAATGGCGTTGAGGCAGCCGAGGAGCTGCGGATCCCGGTTTCGACGTTCCGCTATAAAGCGAAAAAAATCGGGGAGAGAGCCCTAATTGTCAAAAGCTTTGACGCTTCTTTTGATGCCGTACCGGTATAATAAAAGTAACAAGAAATCAAAAGCTTGTTACTCCTCCTTTCATATTTCCAATAGATAGATTAAGAATGAACGATTACATGCCAGATACAGGAGCCTGTGTCTGGCATCTTTCTTTGGTTGAGCGCGATATAGCCTCAATTTGCCACTCCTTTGACGGTTTCTTTGCTGTTTTTCGCCAT
>CADBRG010000146.1 GCA_902797015.1 uncultured Lachnospiraceae bacterium | reverse complement strand
GAAGTCTCCACAGCAGATGTTTGGAGCAATCATAAAATCATATGTGGCAGAGCTCAAAGGACTGGATCCGAAAAAGGTTTTCTCAGTTTCCTTCATGCCGTGTCTGGCAAAAAAACACGAATGCGCAATCCCGGTTATGAATGACGCGTGTGGTAATCCGGATGTCGATATGGTCATGACGAACAGGGAACTGGTTCGTCTGATTCGTTCGCAGCATTGTAGGCCGGAGTTGCTTGCGGAGGAACCGCTGGATGATCCGCTGGGGTTCGGTTCTGGCGCGGGAAATATTTTTGGAGCAACGGGAGGTGTTATGGAGGCGGCACTGCGCTCAGCCTATTTTCTGGTCACCGGCACCAATCCACACCCGGACGCATTCCGGGCTGTACGCGGAATGGACGGCTGGAAAGAAGCGGAATTTACGATCCAGGGAATTCCTTTAAAAGTGGCTGTTGTCAGCGGTTTGGGAAATGCAGACCGGTTATTGAAAAGCATTAAAAAGGGAACGGTTTCATACGATTTTGTAGAAGTGATGGCCTGCCCCGGCGGATGCGTTGGAGGCGGCGGGCAGCCATTTTATGATGGCGTTGAAAAGGCCGCCGACAGAGCGCCGATTTTATATGCATTTGATCAGGTGACAGGTCTGCGTTTTTCTCATGAGAACCCATCCATTCATAAAGTATATGAAGAGTATCTGGGAGAACCGCTGGGAGAGAAATCTCACCATCTGCTACATACCGATCATCGTGCATGGAAAATGCCCGGTGAAGTGTAGGTGTGTTTGTTTTTTGCAATCAGTTTACGGCAGTAGTTTGTATGATATTAGAATTGAGACATTTTTTATATAATAAAAACAAATAAAATAGTCGTTTTGTTTGATTATGAAAGGAGCTGGAACGATGGATGAACAGAATGGCACGGGTTTAAACAACAGCCCAATTTATCATCAGTTTCTGTTTCAAAGCGGTTTTTTTTCATATCTGATGAATGAACTGACGTATCAGGAATATGCGCTTCTTGACCGTATCGAGAAAGTATCAGAAGAGAATGCATATGCCGATCGAAGAGTGTATCTAAAAGAACTGGCTGCACAGGTTAATCTTAGTGGAAGAAGTTTGTCATGTCTGGTGAAGTGTCTGAAAGAAAAGGGGTATGTTTTATGGAAGCACGACGGAAATGGCAGTGAAGGAACCTATCTGATCATGACTGATCTGGGAAGGGACACTTTATATAAGAACAAAACAATGCTTAAACAAAGATTTGCAAAGGTGATAACGGAGTTTGGTGAAAACAGAATGTTGTCACTGATCAGTCTCTGGAAAGATTTAGAGGGGGTGATGAACGGGTACTTGACAGAAGATTGTGCTTAAAACAGTGATCAGACGACGAAAGTCGTGAAAACAAAGATATTCAAACAAAGGAGGAGAACAATGGGATATGTAGATGAAGTGCTCGAGAAAATCAAAGCGAAAAACGCGGCGGAACCGGAGTTCCTGCAGGCAGTAGACGAGTTTATGGAGTCAGTCAGACCTGTAATCGACGCGAATGAAGAACTTTATAGAAAAGAAGCAGTTCTGGAGCGAATCACAGAGCCGGACAGACAGTTCAAATTCCGTGTGGCATGGGTGGATGACAGCGGTCAGGTTCAGGTAAACACCGGCTATCGTGTACAGTTCAACAATGCGATCGGTCCGTACAAAGGAGGACTTCGCCTGCATCCGTCTGTTTACCTTGGTATTGTCAAATTCCTCGGATTTGAGCAGATCTTCAAAAACTCTCTGACCGGCCTGCCGATCGGCGGCGGCAAGGGTGGATGCGATTTTGATCCGAAAGGTAAATCCGACCGTGAAGTGATGGCATTCTGCCAGGCCTATATGACAGAACTCGGAAAATATATCGGGGCAGACATTGATGTCCCTGCCGGCGATATCGGAACAGGTGCACGTGAGATTGGTTACCTGTTTGGCCAGTACAAACGTATTAAAAATGTATACGAAGGTGTTCTGACAGGAAAGGGCCTGACCTATGGCGGATCACTTGTGCGGAAACAGGCAACAGGATATGGCGTGCTGTATATGACAGAAGAATTGCTGAAAAACAACGGCAGTGATATCAAGGGCAAAACGATAGCCGTTTCCGGTTCCGGAAATGTAGCAATCTATGCGATTGAAAAAGCACAGCAGCTCGGCGCGAAACCTGTGACATGTTCAGATTCTACTGGATGGATCTATGATTCGGAAGGAATCGATCTGGAAGTACTGAAGGAAGTAAAGGAAATAAAACGTGCGCGCCTGACAGAATATGCGGCAACCAGACCTTCTGCTGAATATCATGAAGGAAAGGGCGTATGGAGCGTGAAATGTGATGTGGCGCTTCCGTGTGCAACACAGAACGAATTACTGATCGACGATGCAAAGGCGCTGGTTGCTAATGGTGTTCAGGCGGTCTGTGAAGGTGCAAACATGCCGACTTCACTGGATGCCACCAAATATCTGCAGGATAACGGTGTATTGTTTGTCCCGGGCAAGGCTGCGAATGCCGGCGGTGTTGCTACTTCAGCATTGGAGATGTCCCAGAACAGCGAACGGCTGAGCTGGACATTTGAAGAGGTGGACGAAAAGCTGAATCAGATCATGGTAAATATCTATCACAACATTGCGGACGCAGCAAAACGTTACGGAAAAGAAGGCGATTATGTTGCTGGCGCAAATATTGCAGGATTTGAGAAGGTCTGTGATGCAATGCTGGCACAGGGT
>CADBRG010000145.1 GCA_902797015.1 uncultured Lachnospiraceae bacterium | reverse complement strand
TTTCCGAAGGCAGAAGAGCATCTGTGACCGGATAAAAGAGCAGTTGACAGACAGGAAACGGAGTGGGTAATGGAACTGGAACTGTATGAAAAATATGCGGATCATTGTTTTCGGGACAAGCCGGCACCATGCTCTTCTGCCTGTCCCCTCGGTCTCGATGTCAGAAAGTTTGTTGAGCGAGTCAGATCGTCCAAATGGAACAGTGCTTACAGTTATTATCGGGAACAGGCGTTGTTCCCGGTAATCGTAAGCCTGGTCTGCCATGCGCCATGCAGAAACAGCTGTGTCAGGGAGCACATAGACACGGGGATCAACATCCCCTTGCTGGAACAGACTGTTGTTTCAAAAGCAAAAGGAAGGCTTCGGAAATTTCAGCTGCCAAAGCGGGACGAAAAGATTGCAGTAATCGGTGCCGGGATGGCAGGGCTTTCCTGCGCACAAAGATTGCTGTCACATGGATATCAGGTTGACGTGTATGAAAGAGAACTGTCAGCTGGTGGCAGGGTTCTGGATCTGATCGATCCGAAAGTCTGCCGTGCAGACATAGAGAAAACGTTCAGCGTTTATGACAGATTCTCTTTTTTGCCGTGCAGAAATATTGCTTCTGTACAGGAACTGAATGGTTATGATGCGGTTTGCGTCACATGTTCCGGAGACAATTCCGCGCTGCTTGAAGAAACCGGGCAGAAAGGCGTGTTCTTTTCTGCGGAGGATCTGCATACGTTACAGATTACGGAAACAATGGCAGTCGGTTTAGATATGGCACGCAGGATTGAAGAATTCTTCCAAATGGGAGATTGGAGCAAAACCGGCAATCCGTATCATGCACCACAACCTGACGAGAGATTCTATGCCCTGTATCAGAACAGTCATGCATGCGAGGCATATGCAGATCCGGAGAAAGAAGCATCGAGATGTCTTCTTTGCAATTGTGATGCGTGCCAGCAGGTTTGTCCGATCATTCAAAAAGAAAAGAAATTTCCCCGTAGAATAACATCTGATATCATTGCGTCCATAAAGGCAAATGTAACAGGACGGCCTGGTGTGAGAATGGCAGCTGCATGTACTTTTTGCGGAAAATGTAAAGAAGTCTGTCCCGAGAGTATTGATATGGGCGCATGTTTTCGTGAAGCCAGGATCGATTTTTATGAGGATGGACACTTTGCGCCGGCCTTTCATGATTATTGGATGAGTGAGTTGTTTTTTGTTCAATCAGATGAAGCCTATTACCTTCATAATGAAGAAAACAAAGCGACAGAACTATTCTTTCCGGGATGTCAGATGGGAGCATCAAATCCGGAATTAGTAAAAAGCTGTTACGAATTCATTCAGAAAACATCTGAAAAAACGGGCCTTCTGTTATCGTGCTGCGGTGTTCCTGCTGAATGGGCCGGCGATGTAAAAACCCGTGAGAAAATCACTGACAGAATCAGAAAGGTATGGGAAGAACTTGACAGACCTCTGTTCATTATGGGATGTACTGCCTGCCAGAATAATATGAAAAGATATCTTCCTGAAGTCCGGACGATAACCATTTACCAGTGGATAGTACAGCATAGGGAACAGCTTCCATATCAGTCAAAGACAGGGGAAGCGATCGTGTTTGATTCCTGCGGTGCAGGTAATGATTCTGAGATAAAAGATGCGGTACGGGATCTGGTAGGAATCTGTGGATATTCTGTTCGAGAAACCGCAAATCTTCCCTCCTGCTGCGGATTTGGAGGACATATCTATCCGTCTAACCCTGAGCTGTTTGAACAGATGCTCCCGGACATTCCCAAAGGAGACCAATTCATCGTATATTGTTCTAATTGCAAAGATGTCTTTGCCTGGAAGGGGTTTCAGCCCAGACATATCCTTGAAGAGATCTTTGAATTAGAAGAAAACGAATCCCGAATGCCGGATCTCCTGGAGAGACGAGAAAAACGAAAGGCTCTGAAGAGGTATTATTCCGGAGAAAAGGAAATGTGCATAAAAGAGACGATTAAGGTGGAGATACCGGAAAATGTTCTGACAGATATGAACCGGTTGTTGGTATTGAAAAGTCAGGTGACAGAAATCATCCGCGAAGCAGAAGAGACAGGTGTCAAGTTTCTGGATTCGGATCAGGGACTTTTCTATGCGAATCATCAGTATCAGCATATGACGGTCTGGGTTTGCTACAGGAAGATGGGAAACAGCTATCTGGTTGAAGACGTGTATCTGCACCATTTAGAGATAAAGGAGTAAATAATGGAATGCTGCAAATGCAAGAAAAAACTGATTCAAAAGAAAACGGTTTTCAGGTATCTGGAGCATGAAATGTATCAGGAAGTGCTTTGCTGTCCGGTTTGCGGCAAAGCATTTATCACAAAAGAATTTGCAGATGGAAAAATGAAATCTGTGGAAATGGAACTAGAAGAAAAATAAGTTGTCTATGGAAGATTGGAGGAATAAGGATCAGATGAGCAGACTGACGATTGTTACAAAAAACAAGGCACAGGAAACAGTAGAGGAACTCTATCGTGATCTCGAACGCAGGATCGCTGCCAGTCAGCCTGGATTGTGCCCGGTAGAGCTGACATCTTCTTTTCTGCATATGAGTCATGCACAATCCTGTGGAAAATGTGTTCCGTGTCGCTCTGGTCTGGGAAGGCTGGAGGAACTGGTGAATCGTGTACTGGATCATAAGGCTGATATGAGTACGATCCGTGATATCGAACGGACAGCGGAAACGATTTTTATGACAGCGGACTGTGCGATCGGCTATGAAGCTGCAAGAATGGTGCTGAAAGGTGTACGTGGTTTCCGCGGAGATTTCGAAGAGCATGTCCAGAATAACAGATGTCTGGAAGGAGCCCAGAACCCGGTTCCCTGTCAGTCCATGTGTCCGGCGCATGTTAATGTTCCGGGATATATATCTTTGATCCATGAGGGCAGATATACAGATGCAGTTTCATTGATCAGGCTTGATAATCCGTTCCCGGCTGTATGCGGACTGATCTGTGAACATCCCTGTGAAGCGCGTTGCAGACGCGCGATGATAGATGACGCATTGAACATTCGTGGGCTTAAGAGATATGCTGCGGAGCATGAAAGCATGCCGATTTTGCCGAGAATGGCAGAAAAGACCGGAAAGAAAGTCGCTGTGATCGGTGGCGGTCCGGCAGGACTGACAGCAGCTTATTATCTCTCTCTGATGGGACATGATGTCTGTGTGTATGAACAGAGGAAACAGCTCGGAGGCATGCTTCGGTACGGAATTCCTGCTTACCGTCTGCCAAGAACCATTCTGGACAAAGAGATTGAGGTGTTGAGAAAAAGCGGATTTCGGACAGAAATGGAAACAGTTGTTGGAAAGGATGTTTCGCTCAGCGGCTTAAAGGAATCCTATGACGCCATTTATATTTCGATCGGAGCGCATCAGGATCGGAAAATCGGAATTGAAGGGGAAGATGCGGAAGGTGTCATTTCTGCAGTTGATATGCTGCGGTCGATCGGTGATGAGGAAGAGATGGACTTTAGCGGTCTGAATATTGCTGTCATCGGTGGCGGTAATGTGGCGATGGATGTGGCCAGATCAGCAGTGCGTCTGGGCGCAAAATCGGTAAGAGTCGCCTATCGAAGAAGAAAGAACGACATGACAGCTTTGGATGAAGAGATAGAGGGAGCGATTGCAGATGGTGTTGAGATCAGCGGAATGAATGCACCAGTCAGGATTGAAAAAGATGATCAGGGAAGGGTCGCAGCACTCTGGGTACAGCCACAAATTGTCGGACAGATCCGTTCGGGACGCCCGAATCCGGAAAAGGCATATAAAAACGAGGCACGATGGGAATGCGACAGGGTTCTTGTTGCGATCGGTCAGGGAATTGAGTCCGGTGTATTTCGGGAATTCGGCATCCCTGTACACAGGGGTGTCATAGAAGCACTGAATTCTGCTGATGTAAGAGATGTCAGCGGAATATTTGCCGGCGGAGATTGCGTGACGGGGCCGGCAACCGTGATCCAGGCAATTGCCGGTGGAAAGGTTGCTGCATATAACATTGATGAATACCTGGGATATGATCATGAAATCGATGATGATATTGAATTGCCGGAGTATAAACTCAACGATAACGAGCCATGGGGGCGCGTGGAAATGTCTGAAAGACCAGCAGAAGAGAGGAAGCATGACTTTTGTCTGATGGAATATCCGATGTCAGATGAAGAGGCATATCAAGAATCTTCCAGATGTCTGCATTGTGACCATTTTGGTTATGGCGTACTGAAAGGGGGAAATAACAGATGGTAAATGTAACCATAGACGGAAAACAGATTCAGGTTCCAAAAAACACTACCATTTTGGATGCGGCTGCACAGGCCGGCATTATAATCCCTACTTTATGTTATTTGAAAGAACTCAATGAGATCGGTGCCTGTCGGATTTGTGTCGTAGAAGTAGAAGGCAATGAAAAGCTCTTTACTGCATGTAACAATACAGTAGAGGATGGCATGGTGATTTACACCACCAGTAGAAAGGCAAGAGAAGCAAGGAAGATCAATCTACAGATTATCCTGTCTGAGCATGATGACAGCTGTACGACCTGTGTGCGCAGTACAGACTGTTCCCTGCAGCGCCTTGCAAAGGAGATGAATATTCAGGAGATTCCGTTTGAAAAGAATGTGCATGAAAAGATGGAAACAGGGAATTTTCCGCTGATTCATGATCAGACAAAATGTATCAAATGTATGCGTTGCATCCAGGTGTGCGATAAGATTCAGGCAACGCATATATGGGATCTTGTCGGGACGGGAGTACGTTCCATCGTAGATGTGGGGAATGCGTATCGTCTGGAGAAATCGGACTGTGCACTTTGCGGCCAGTGTATTACGCATTGCCCGGTAGGTGCGTTGAAAGAACGCGATGATATTGACAGCAGACTGTTCCCGGCACTTGATAATCCGGAAACTGTTGTTATT
>CADBRG010000144.1 GCA_902797015.1 uncultured Lachnospiraceae bacterium | reverse complement strand
GAGCTGGCGCATTCCGAGTTCACAAGGCAGGGTGTACATGAACTGTTTGAACATATCATGACCATGAGCCGGAAGAAGCAGTACCAGCTTTTGACAGAACATGGCATGGTATATGAAACCGGCTTTACTGCAGCTGAAGATGATGTGTCTGCCACAAAGGCGGCTGTTCTGTCCTCTGCAGAGGCCATATCCGCACATATCCCGAAAGAGGTATCTGTCCTGACCTGTGAAACCTTTCCGGAGATGGCAGAGCTGATCAGGCAGGATCCTGACATTGTGGGATTCTTAGAAGTCGGCATGGAATGGTACTACGGAAATGTGCTTGGCTATTATAATGAGATCGCAAACCATGATCTGACCATCATCCGCTCTTATGAAGTAGAAGGAGATGAGACCAAACGGTGCCTTTTGATCAGCAACAACCGAATTGCTGTTAAAGATGCAGATACCTTAAGCATGTGCTTTGAAGCACCGGATTCCTGCGGTTCGCTTTATCACCTGTTATCGCATCTGACCTACAATGATCTGAACTTAAACCGGATCGGATCTGTTGTGATCAATACCGATCCTTTAGATTATCGCTTCTTTATAGATGTATCTGGAAACATCAATGATCCGGCCATTCAGAACGCTGTCCGCGGACTTTCGCAGGAGGCCAGAAACTTCCGGATCCTCGGAAACTACAAAACCAGATAAGAAACCAGCTATTATTAGCACTCATTTTGCATGAGTGCTAATTTTTTATTGACTTTTGATTTCTTCTGTTCTATATTAGTTATCAGGAAATATCGATTCCGTATTCTTTTTGGAAGAACGGAATCGTTTGATTTTTAAACATATGGAGGTAATACAATGAGCATGAGGCAGGGAAGTCTGTCAATCGACAGCGAAAACATATTTCCAATCATTAAAAAATGGCTTTATTCCGATCACGACATTTTTCTGCGCGAGCTGATCTCAAACGGATGTGACGCGATCACAAAACTCAAAAAACTCGACATCATGGGAGAATACGATCTTCCGGATGATTATGAGCCTTCGATCCAGGTTACATTTTCTGCAGAAAACAAGACCCTTTCCATCACGGATAACGGTCTTGGTATGACAGCGGATGAAGTAGAAGAGTACATCAACCGGATCGCTTTTTCCGGCGCTACAGACTTTTTAGAGAAATATAAAGATAAGTCCAACGAAGACCAGATCATCGGTCATTTCGGTCTCGGATTTTATTCTGCATTTATGGTTTCTGATGAAGTCTATATCGATTCCCTGTCCTGGCAGGATGGTGCCAAGGCTGTACACTGGGAATGTGACGGCGGCACGGAATATCAGATGGGCGAAGGCAGCCGTGATCAGATTGGAACCACGATCACACTTTTCCTGAATGAAGATTGTCTGGAGTTTTCCAATGAATACCGTCTTCGTGAAGTCATCGGAAAATATTGCTCCTTCATGCCGTATCCGATCTTCTTAAGCAATGAAAATGCAGAGCCGGAATATGAGACCATCCTTCCGGAGGAAAAGACCGATAAGGATATCGTCATCGAGACGATCGTAGAAGAAGCAAAGACAGAAGAGCGAGAGAACGAAAACGGCGAAAAAGAAGTCGTTGAGATCGCACCGGCACAGGAAAAATTAAAGATCTTAAAACGTCCGGTTCCGCTCAATGATACACAGCCGCTCTGGACAAAGCAGCCTTCCGAGTGCAGTGATGAAGACTATAAGGAGTTCTACCGCAAGGTATTCCGTGATTTCAAAGAGCCCCTTTTCTGGATCCATCTGAACATGGATTATCCGTTCAACTTAAAGGGTATCCTGTACTTCCCGAAAATCAACCTGCGTTATGAGGCAGCAGAGGGAACCATTAAGCTGTACAACAACCAGGTCTTTATTGCAGACAACATCAAAGAAGTGATCCCGGATTTCCTGATGCTCTTAAAGGGTGTCATCGACTGCCCGGATCTGCCGCTGAATGTTTCCCGAAGCGCACTGCAGAATGACGGCTTTGTCACAAAGATCAGTGATTATATCACAAAGAAGGTTGCTGACAAGCTGAGCGGCCTCTGCAAGACTGATAAAGAGAATTATGAGAAATACTGGTCAGACATTGCACCGTTTATCAAGTTCGGATGCCTGCGCGACACCAAGTTCTGTGACCGCATGAATGACTACATCCTGTTTGAAAATCTGGATGGCAAGTTCCTGACTCTGCCGGAACTGCTTGCTGCAAAAGACGATGGCGAAAACACTGATGCAGAATCCGATGCAGCAGAAAACACAGACGCTGCAGCAAAAGAGCCGGAGAGAGAGACGGTATACTATGTTTCCGATAAGAACCAACAGGGACAGTACATCCGTATGTTCAAGGAACAGGGCATGGATGCCGTGATCCTCGATTCCGATATCGATGCTTCCTTTATCACACAGCTTGAGCAGCGCAATGACCATTATCAGTTCATGCGCATCGATGCTGACGTAACAGACGCAT
>CADBRG010000143.1 GCA_902797015.1 uncultured Lachnospiraceae bacterium | reverse complement strand
TAACCTTCTTATTGAGGAAACTGAGAATGCCATCAATACTCCAGTCGCTGTGTTTCTTTCCAAGGAGATCAATGCAGTCGTTGCCGATTTAGGAGCAATGTATTCATCAAATCCTTTCATGAATCTGGATGTGAAGACGCCAGAAGAAAGAATCATGAATATCCTTGAGCTTGTGAAGCCTGCAGCGATTATTACTGCCAGGAAATATACCAAAATTCTGGATAAAGTTCGGATACCAATCATTCTTGTTGATGAAATTGCCTGGGATGACTTATCGTTTGATGAATTGCTACTGAAAGAACGCCGCGCAGAACTGATCGATACGGATCCGTTTTGCCTGATCAATACATCAGGATCTACCGGAACACCTAAGGGAGTAGTACTTAATCACCGCAGCTTTTTTGATTTTATAGAAGTTTCCAATGAGCGATTCTGCTTTGACGGATCAGAAATACTGGGTTCTTTATCTCCTATTGTTTTTGATATCTTTGATTTTGAGTTGTGCATGCTTATGATTAACGGGTCTCGACTTGTCCTGCTGGATGCTATGCTGGCCGCATTCCCAGCCCGGCTTTTGGAGACACTGGCATCAGCCCATGTGAATTTCATCTTTTGGGTTCCCTCTATCATGGTAAATATCGCCAATATGGGGCTGCTTGATAAAATCTCTCTGCCAGAGCTCAAACTGGTATGGTTTGCCGGAGAAGTCTTCCCAACGAAACAGTTTTTAGTATGGTATGACAAGCTTCCTGATACCACTTTCGCAAACCTTTATGGGCCAATCGAGATTACGCTTGACTGCACTTACTATATCGTGACAGAACGTCCGGAGGAATCAGAACCGCTGCCTATCGGAATTCCTTATCGAAACACGGACATCCTTCTGTTAAATGAAAACGATCAGCGATGTGCCCCGGGAGAAGAGGGTGAGCTTTGTGTGAGAGGAACGTCCCTTGCCATGGGCTATTATAACAACCAGGAAAAGACAGCTCTGGCATTCACACAGAATCCATTGAATAAAGCCTATCCGGAGCTGATTTATCGTACCGGTGATGTTGCTTTTATGCGGGAAGACGGAAACATCATGTTCAAGGGCAGAAAAGACAGCCTGATTAAGCACATGGGATACAGAATCGAATTAGGAGAGATTGAGCATGTAATTGAAAATGAGCTGAAGCTTGTCAAGTATTGCTGCGCTGTATATCGCTATTCGTCAAAAGAGATTGTTCTTTACTACGACAACGATACAGAACTCAGTGACAAAGATTTCAGAACAGCTTTGAGCAGGGTATTTCCGGCCTATATGATTCCCGGGTCTTATATACGACTTGAAGAATTACCAAGGAATACAAACGGGAAAATAGACAGATTACTGCTAAAAGAGAAAGCAAACAGTTGAGAGGAACAAAACAAAATGAAAACCGATATTTTGAACATGCTCTACGAGCTCCGGCCAGAGTTCGACTTCAGCAGCAGCGACGACTTTGTGATGGACGGACTGCTGGACTCTTTTGATATCATCTCCCTCTGCAGTATGCTGGAAGAGAAGTTTGGCGTCACAGTTGACGGATTGGATATCGTCCCGGAGAATTTTGCGTCCGTTGCGGCAATCGAAGCTCTTATGAAGAAAAGCAAGCAGCACAGCTGACTCGGTTATGATCACTAAATTTCAAGGGAAAAGAATCTCTTCTCTCCTGGGTATTCTGCCGGAGACAGTAAGCAACTTTGACGACGAGGCTGACAACTATGCGTTTCCGGTCCGGCAGACCATGCGCCTGAAAAAAATAATGGGGTATCATCAGCATCGACTTGCCAAAGAGACGAGCACCGTTTCAGATTTCGCAGTTTTCGGTCTTCAGTATATGCTGAATAATCACTGGATCACAAGGGAAGAAATTGGCGCCGTTGTGGTTGTAACGCTTTGCCCGGATCATTTTGTTCCACATATCAGTAATATTGTACAGGCTGAATGTGATTTTAACACAGACGTAATATGCATGGATATTGCCCAAGGCTGCTGCGGCTTCCTGCTGGGAATGATGCAGTCCTTTATGCTGCTGGATCATTTGGGTGACAAAAAAGTCGTGTTGATCAACGGCGATGTCCTGAGTCACAAGGTTTCCAAGCGGGATCGCAACGATTTCCCGTTGATCGGAGATGCCGCCAGTATCACGATCATCGAAAACAGTACTGATGCAGGCCCAGTTTATTTTGAAATGCATATGGACGGGAAACGCGGGAATGCATTGATAATCCCGGCAGGCGGCTTCCGCATGCCCTCAACAGAGCAGACTGCAGTGATGACGGATCAGGGGGACGGCAACTACCGCTCTTTGGATAACATGCATATGGACGGCAGCGAAGTTTTTAATTTCGTGCAGACAGAAGTACCGCCCATGCTTCAGTCTGCCTTTGAACGGGAAGGAAAAAGCGTTGAGGATTTCGATTATTTCTTTTTCCACCAGCCCAACCGCTTTATGCTACAGAAACTTGCAGAAAAGGCCCACTTGCCAAAGGAGAAGCTTCCAATGAATCTGGTCGAGAACTATGGCAATTCCAGCGGGGCCAGCATCCCGATTACAGCAATCTTAAATGCCAGAGAAGATTTGATTTCCAGAAACAACCGTTGCTGTCTTTCTGCCTTCGGTTCCGGTTTGGCCTGGGGCGCGGTATTCATAGATGTTGGCAATCTGGAGCACTGTGAACTGATTTCCTCTGCGCTTTGAACGGAGAAAGCCATGTATAGTGCTGCGGAAATATGGGAAAACATAGAGGCTTTAAAAAAGCATGGCCACGTTCAGTCCAATCTATATAGTAATGCTCATGTTATTCTTGATCACCTGGATGAAGCTGTCGTCACAGACAAGACCATACTGACAACATTTCTGGATCATGGAGTCAGGCGGCTGTATTATTACACGCTGGATTTCAGCGATATCATAGCGGCGGCAGAAAAACTGAGCTCAGGCGTCTGTGTACTCGAGTTTATGACGCGCGATCCTTCAGAGTACCGCTCCTTTCTTCAGCCGGCAGGCTTCTCACTGCTTGCAGGAATGATGAGAATGTCTGTATATGACTGCGCGGCTGCTTTTCAAAACCCGGAAATCAGCGGTTTCTATGACGCATCGATCGGGTATTTCCCGGATGAAACGGAAGCAGCGGAGATCAACCGCGTTCTGTGGCAAGTTTTTGATACCCGTATCAGCCATCTTTGCACAGAGGAAGAAACTGCAGATGCAATAAGAAAGCGCGAAATCACAATCCGCAGGGATGAAAACGGGACGATTAAGGCTGTTTTACAGGCTGTGGTTAATCCAAAGAAGTTTTATATTAATCAGGTATATAACGGAACAGAAAAGAGGATTATCCATGCCATGCTTCTCAACAGACTGAAATCCTATATTGATGCCGGCGGGAAATATGCTTATGCCTGGGTTGCAGAAGATAACAATGCGTCAATAAAGTTCCATAAGAAATACGGCTTTTTACCCGATGGTATGTGGAATATGGTTTATCAACTGAAAGGATAATATGCTGCCGCACATTTTCAATGAATTACATGTAAGAAGGTATATCTGGGACGTTATTGATGCCAATTCCTATCTGCTGACGACAGACAGACACGGCCTGTTGATCGATGCAGTTGATTCTCCTGAGCTGATAGAAGCCGTTTCCGTACTGAATGATCTGACCGTCATTTTGACCCATTGTCATTTTGATCACATATGCGGCCTGAATCTGATCAGGAAAACCGTACCGAATACGACAGTCTATTCAACCACATTATGCAGTGAAAACATCGGTATCAAGAGCAAAAACCTTTCTTCTTCTGCCAATGCATTTATAGCATTTTATATGGCAAAAAAGCAGGAGAACCCAGAAGTGTTGAGTGACTCTAAGCCAAAAAAAAATATTGACCCTTTTTTTTGCCGACCGGCGGAGCAGGAGTTTGAAGGCGAGACAAACCTGAACTGGCAAGGTCATAAGGTCAAACTTGTCCAATGCGGCGGACACAGCAAAGACAGCCTGATTGCCATTATGGATGACAGATACATGTTTTCGGGTGACACCCTGCTTCCAATTCCGACGGTAACTCGATTTCCAAGCGGGAGCACGGCTGCATTTTGGGAAGAAACCGTCCCCATGCTGCAAAAGATACCAGCAGAACTTGTACTTCCAGGACACGGAGAACCGGGAAAACTTGCGGATATGCTGGCGGTCAATCAGCGGCCTTCCAGGCAGCAATGACAGATTCGATTCAATTCATTTGAAAGCCATGAAACCCTGATATTAGAAAGAGGGGAGCATTTTGTCTTTTTCCGGGAAGAAAATACTGGTAATTCATAATGGCGGAGTCGGCTTTGCCAAGCTTCTCAACGATATCTGTACCAAACTTGGTATGAAGTTTGACTGGATTGCCGATAAGCCGAATGAAAATGCCTTTGGAAAGATCGCCGGAAGGCTGCATCTCAGATTCTATGAAAAAGTATTGGAAAAACACTATCGAACTTCCTTCAGCAAATTACATGACAGCTATGACTATATTCTCATTATCCGCGGTGAATACACGCCTCACAATGCTATCCGATATTTAAAGGAAAAGAATCCTCATGCTAGTTTGATTCTTTATATGTGGGACAGTGTGAGAAATAACCACGGGATAGAAAGCAAGTGGCCGTTATTTGACAGGGTTTATACTTTCGATCGCGCTGACTGGCAAAAGTACCGGAACAGAATCGGTTTTATTCCGCTGTTCTATTCAGAGGAATATCTGAAACATATAGACCGGAATGCCGAGCAGCAGTATGATGTGGCATTTATCGGCACCGCACATGGAGACCGGCCAAAGATTGTCACCCAGATTGAAGATATCTGCAGGCAGCGCGGGATGTCCATGTACAAATTCCTTTATTGCCCCCATTATCTTGTTTTTATTTACAACAAAATCTTTAATCGGGATTATCTCCATGTTAAAAAGCAGGATCTCTCTTTCCAAACAATGCCTCAGCAGGAAATCTATTCTGTCTATTCCCGTTCAAAATGCATTCTGGATGTAGAGATCAAAACGCAGACCGGTCTGACCATGCGGACAATGGATGTCCTTGGGCTTAAAAAAAAGCTGATAACCACAAACAAGGATATTGTCAACTATGATTTTTACAGACCAAGCAACGTTTTCGTCATTGACCGGGAAAACATCGCCCTGGATCAGGATTTCTTTGAAGCGCCGTATGAAGAACTCAGCAGTGAGCTTTATGAAAAATACTCCATGAAGAGCTGGCTTGTCCAATTGCTGGGAGAAGAGGTTAGGCCATGTATTACGGTTTCGGTGAACTGATTAAACACGGAGTCTCTTATTTTTATACAAAGCTTTTCTGGCCAAAGGCCCGACTTGTGAGACTGCCCATTTATGCCAGAACAAGAAAAAATATTATTTATGGATCCGGTTTAACGACCGGATATGCATGCCGGTTCGCCGCAGTCTCGAATTCCAGAATCGTAATAGGCAAGAATGTCACCTTCGGTGATTATGTTCAGCTTCAAAGCTGTAATGAAATCATCATCGGCGATCATGTCCTGTTTGCATCGAGAATATATGTTGGGGATTCCAATCACGGCATCTATTCCGGGGACAATCAGACAGATCCCGCTGTTCCTCCCAATGACAGGCCGTTGGATGTCGGCAGAATCCGAATCGGAAATAATGCCTGGATTGGAACGGGAGCAGCAATTGTCGGCAATGTCGAAATCGGGGAAGGAACCGTCATCGGTGCCAACAGTGTTGTAACTCATGACCTGGACTCTTATTCCATCTATGCGGGTGCACCGGCAAAAAAACTGAAGGAATGGAATCCTGAAACACAAAAATGGGAGCCCATTTCCTCCCAGCGGAGTGATCACAAATGATATCTGTATGCATGGCCGCCTATAACGGCGAAAAATATATCGCGGAGCAGCTTGCCTCTATCCTGGAGCAGCTTGGCGAGCAGGATGAGTTAATCATATCCGATGACGGATCAAGTGACAAAACGCTGAGCATTATCGATGGATTTCATGATCCCAGAATTCATGTTTTTCATCATAATCAGGGATGTTATACAAAGAATTTTGAAAATGCACTGACTCACGCAAAAGGAGATTATATTTTTCTCTCGGATCAGGATGATGTCTGGCTGCCGGATAAAGTCAGAACGACGATCTCCGCCTTTGAAAGCACAGGCGCAGATTTCCTCGTTTCCGCAGCTACACTGGTCGATGAAAACAAGCAAGTTATTATGGAATCGTCCTTCATCGGAGGCAGAACCAAAACCGGCTTCTGGTACAACCTGGCAGCAACTTCCTATATCGGCGCCTGCATGGCGTTTAAAAAAAAGGTTTTGGAAAGAGTTCTGCCTATCCCGGGAAAAGACAAATATATCGCACATGATTATTGGATTGCATGCATCTGTGAAAAGTATTATAAGACGGCGCTCATTGAGCATCCGTTAATTCTGTATCGGAGACATGGCGGCAATGCCTCTCCCGCGTTTGGAAAATCCAAATTGTCATTGAGGGAACGGATCTATAAGCGATTTTATACTATGTACTTCATCCTTGGCAGAAGAAAGCCGCGTTGAGGTCCAGTGTCCATATTATGTGATATTCCACTCTTGCCTCATATGAAAGGAAGGAGCACAACTTGTTTATTATTGCCTGTGTTGTCTATGAAAGAACCATTGACAGGATCGGATCTATCAGAGAGTTTACACTCTTCCAAAATATGCATGAAGATGTTCAGTTCAGAATATACGACAATTCAGGAAATGAGACTGTGGATTTGAATCGGGCATACTGCCTGAAAAGCTCAAATATTCAATACTGTCCGAACAATTCCAATATCGGACTGTCGCGCACGTATAACAAGGTATTAAAGACAAGCAATGAGGACGACTGGATTTTTTGGGCCGATGATGATACTGTGTTTTCGATTGACTATCTTGAAAACGTTTATCGGTACTCTCAAACCAATCTCAATTCCCTCATATCCGGTGTGATCAGGTCGCAAACAGGCAGTCTGCTCTCCCCTGTCAGCAGGGCCGGAAAAGCAGAGCCTGTTGAAGCCCCTGATGGTAAAGTCCTCACTAACGTTTACTGTATTAACAGCGGTCTTTGTGTCAAAAGAAACGTTTATTCGAAGATCGGTTATTATAACGAGCAGCTTTTTGTCGATATGATCGACTATTGGTTTTTTGACGAGCTCCACAAGCTTTCATCAGATCAGGTATACATAGCATCAGGAGAAATCAAGCAATCATTTTCAGGAAATACTCACGCGGCTTTACGGAAGATGCTCAGAAGATACAGAATATACAAAAAAGACTTTTCTGCATATTGTGCTCTGGAAAAGAAAAAAGCAAGTTATAAATATAGAATCCTGGGGAGGCATTATTTAAAGATCTTATATCTCGGATTCATGAACTGGAGCAGTTATGAAAAGGATTAATACAACAGAATTAACCTTGACACGATTCATCAGCTTTATTATTCTTCTGGATCTGATATTCGGAGGTTCCGGAAGAGTGATCATGATCGGGAGCATTTCCCTTCGGATGATTATTTTTGCTGCTGCCCTTTTTCTTACATTGGCCGCACTTTTTACCGAAGAAATCCGATTTGACGGTATCATGACCTTTCTCATCATTCTGTTTCTATTATATCTGTGTTTCAGTGTTCTTTCTGTGGGCAGCAGTGCTTATTCTGTCAGGATGGATTATTTCCTGAGATATTTTTATATTGTACTTCTGTTCTTTTATGAATACTATTTCGGGAAATATCCTTGTGAGGAAGAATTCGAGAAACTGCGGATTCTTTTCGAGAACATGACCTTGATTTTTGCCGGCATGACCATTCTGATCTGGTGCTATGCTCTAGTAGCCGGTTTCGGCTCCTACCAGATCATCGAGCTGCGTTTTCTCAGGCCGTTACACTACGGGAGCTTTGACTTTTTTGGAAGCGGGATTCCCAGACTGTTCATGAAAGGCTGCATCTTTGTTGCCATAGGCCTTCTGTTTCAAGCCGATCGTTTCTTTGCCGTTCCATCAGTGAAGAACGCCTTCAAGGTATTTCTGCTCTTTTTTGCAACGCTTATTACATTCACATCCGGCCTCTATGTCGCAGTTGCAGTGTGTGTTATGCTGCTGCTTCACAGAGAGAGGATCCTGGTCGGAAACCGATGGCTGATCGTTCTGTTTGCCTTCCTTCTCTTTATCTTTGCGGCATGGAGATTCCACTTTGTTGAGACCATGCTAAGCCGCTATTCCGGAGACTATTCCTCATCATACAGATTGACGCAGCTATCCAGTATCTTAAAAGAATTTGAAAAAAAGCCGATTCTGGGTCATGGATTCGGCCATGAGTTTACAACATTTTACGGTAATACCATAAGAACAACAAGCAACTTTGAGATTGCCTGGGGCGAACTGCTCGTGGATACCGGTATTATTGGATTCTTACTTTTTATTGCGATTCTCTTTATCACTTTTATCCGGATTCGGCTATTATCAAAGGGGCCAGACACAATCTACCTGTTCGGGCTTGGTCTGCTGCTGATCTGCATTGAGTCTCTTTCCAATCCGTTTATCAACAATTCACTCGGCATGACCTATTTTGCGATTTGTGCCGGTGCCGTAAACACGCTGTGGAAGATGCACGTTCGGGATGTTACAAACAGGCAAATTCAGATGCTTGAGAGCAACGCATAATCGTTTCTATTTGATTATGACACAGCGCCCGATTTTCTATTATCAGATTACATAAAAAGGAGCACAGACTGTGAAGATACTCGTTACTGGAGCAAACGGATATCTGGGTCCAGGAATCGTCAAACATCTTTTAGATCATCAGCATACCGTTATCGCCGCAGGAAGGCATCTTGATTGTGTCGATAACAGAGCGGTCAAAGTTTGCGGGAATATCTTTGAAATGGATAACCCATATGATATGCTGGAATGTCCGGATGTGCTTTTGCACCTTGCATGGAAAGACGGCTTTATCCATTATTCAGATTCCCATATTGAGGAATTGCCAAAGCACTTTGCATTCATCAAGAAATTTGCACAGTCTGAAGTAAAACAGATTTGCGTGATGGGTTCCATGCATGAAATCGGTTTCTATGAAGGATGTATCAAGGAAGATACTCCCTGTAATCCTATCACGCCTTATGGAATCAGCAAAAATGCACTTCGAGAGCTCTGTGAAATGCTGTGCCGGCAGCATAACAAACTGTTTCAATGGCTGAGAGGATACTATATTGTCGGTAATGATCCGCGGGGCTCATCCATTTTTTCAAAAATCGCCGCTGCGGAATCAGAAGGAAAAGACATTTTCCCCTTTACTATGGGAGAGAATCAGTATGATTTTATCGACTACGAAGATTTCTGTGAGTTTACTGCAAACGCTGTTGGTCAGCAGGACATACTCGGTATCATCAATATATGTTCCGGTTATCCGGAAAAATTGAAAGACCGCGTAGAACGGTTTATAACAGAAAACCAATATAGAATAAAATTAAACTATGGTGCATTTCCAGATCGGCCTTATGATTCAAAAGCCGTATGGGGAGACAGGGGCAAACTCGATGCCATTTGTTCCGCCGCTGCAGGCACTGATCATGATCTCCCAAATTGAGGAAAAGAACATGAATCATAACCATATATGACGGCAGATGACCACTTAATATACAGAAGTAACATAACCTGTCAGGTTCATCTCCTAAAAATGGAAACGGAGTTTCTCTACATTGGCAAATAACAAGAAAAGCTATATAAGAGCCGGAATTGGGTATACCGTCGGTAACTACCTGTTAAGAGGCCTTTCGTTTTTTTCCATCCCTATTTTTGCCAGAATCCTGAGCACGGAAGATTACGGAATTATCAACACTTTTTCGTCCTATGAATGTATTCTATATATACTCATCGGATTGGCCATCCATTCCAGCTTTAAAAATGCACGCTATCGGTATGGTTATGTTTCCGAAGGCATCGTCAAAGGACATGATTATGAAACGTTCGTAAGCAACTCGTATCTGTTCATCCTGATCAGTGGTTTGGTGTGGCTTTTGCTTGCCGCACTGCTGCGGAATGTTTTGTCCGGCCTCTTGAAGATAGAACCCCTGTTTATTGTGCTTCTTGTCATTTACAGCACCGCTAGTGCCGTAATTGTTGCCTTCAACACCGATGTAAGTATCAACTATGAATATCGAAGTTATCTCTGGATCTCTTTTTTCAATGCGATCGGGAACATCCTGCTCTCTATCTTGCTGATTCTATTTGTGTTTCAAGAGCAGAAATACAAAGGCAGAATCATCGGTATCATAGTTCCTGTTGCTGTTGCTGCAGCTTTGATTGTTTTTAGAAGCTTAAGTAAGACCAAGCCTCAGAATTTTGCCGGGATGATCCGATGGGGGCTGAAGTACAGTCTGCCAATTGTCCCCCACGGCATCAGTCAGATTATCCTGTCTTCATTCGACCGTATCATGATTACGAATATGGTTTCAGTCTCCGCTACAGGAATATACAGCTTTGCTTATAATGTCTTTACTATAATCCAGGTTACGGCTGCTTCTTTAGACACAGTATGGTCGCCCTGGTATTACGAAAAAAGAAATGCGAATGATTTT
>CADBRG010000142.1 GCA_902797015.1 uncultured Lachnospiraceae bacterium | reverse complement strand
CGCATACGGTACACATTTAGTGCCTGGCGGATCGTATCTTCCTCCCCCATGAAAACGACACACTCCATGTCAAGCAGTGCTGCAGCAGTAGCAGTCGCGACACCGTGCTGGCCGGCACCAGTTTCCGCGATCAGGCGTGTCTTGCCCATTTTTTTCGCCAGAAGCGCCTGGCCAAGCACATTATTAATCTTATGCGCGCCGGTGTGGTTTAAGTCTTCGCGTTTCAAATAAATCTGTGCACCGCCGAGGTCTTTGGTCATTTTCTTTGCGTGATAAAGACGGGACGGGCGTCCGCCGTATTCATTTAAGAGTTCGGTGAGCTCTTTGTTAAACTCCGGATCATTTTTGAAATGGTTATAGGCCTCCTCGAGTTCGATGACGGCATTCATCAGGGTTTCCGGAATGTACTGACCGCCATGGATGCCGAACCGGCCGTTTGGATTTGTCATAGTGTTGATTCCTTTCTGATTTCTGTGCTGCGTACGGCAGCGATAAAAGAGGTCATTTTCTGAACGTCTTTGTGCTGATCTGTTTCAATGCCGGAGCTGACGTCAACTGCAAAGAGATTTAGATTTGTGATCGCATCTGCCACGTTTCCGGCATGCAGTCCGCCAGCTAAAAAATACGGGCGGTTGATTTCTTTTAACAGGGACCAGTCAAACACGGTTCCTGTTCCGCCTTCTCCGGAATCAAGTAGGATATAGTCGGCGCTGCTTTCTATTGCACGTGTCACATCTTCTTTATGATCGATGCGGAATGCCTGAATCAGCGGGTGGTTGGTCAGAGATCGAAGACGGTTGATGTAGGCGTCATCCTCCTGCCCGTGCAGCTGCGCGATATCGATGATCCCGGACTGCAGAAGATCTGCAATGGTTTCCGGAGATTCATTGACAAACACACCCACTGCCTGTATGTGCGGATCAAGACCTGCCTTTAGTTTTTCTGCCCGATCCGGTGATACGTATCGGCGGCTCTTTTTGGCAAAGACAAAACCGATGTAATCCGGCAGGAGTTCATTTGCGGCAAGGATGTCGCATTCTCTTGTCAGTCCGCAGAATTTGATCTTTGTGGCTGCACCGTTCATTCCCGATCCTCCTGTTTCCCGCGCAGGTGGTTCAGCATGGCTGTCTTGTCTTCGGCACGCATCAGCGTTTCGCCGACGAGAACGGCATCGACACCGATCGCACGAAGGGTCTGGACGTCTTTTGGACCGGCAATCCCACTTTCCGATACGAACAGGATGTCAGCGGGGATCATCTCCCGCAGCCGTTTGCTGTTCTCGGTGTCCACGGAAAAATCTTTCAGATTGCGGTTGTTTACGCCGATGATGCGGGCACCACTCCGGATCGCGGTTTGTACCTCAGCTGCGTCATGTGCTTCGACAAGTGCGGAAAGCCCGAGTCTGTCGCAAATGGCGAGGTATTGTTTGATCTGTTCTTCTGAAAGAATGGCACAGATCAAGAGGACTGCAGAAGCACCGAGAAGCTTCGCCTCATAGATCATGTATTCATCAACGGTAAAGTCCTTGCGCAGACAGGGAATGGAGACTTCTTTGGCGATTTCCTGCAGATAAACTTCACTGCCAAGAAACCATTTCGGTTCAGTCAGGACGGAGATGGCATCTGCGCCTGCAGCTTCATAAGCTTTTGCAATATCCAGATACGGGAAATGCTCAGCAATCAATCCTTTTGAGGGAGAAGCCTTTTTGCATTCGCAGATAAATGCGATGTCGTCTGTCCGAAGGGCTTTTTCAAAGGAAAAGGATCCTTTTGGCTGTTCCAGCGCGAGGTTTTTTACGGTTTCAGCCGGGGTGATCTGCTTCGCTGCTTTGACACGTTCGACTGCGTGCGCAGCAAGCTGGTCTAAAATATTCATAAGGTCACCTCCGTTTTATTCAGACAGCGGGGTATTGCTGACTGCGATCATAGTATCAAGTGTCTGCATGGCCTTGCCGGAATCGATCAGGTCAGCTGCCAGTGCAATGCCTTCGGCAAGTGAATTGGCTTTTTCGCCGATCAGAAGAGAAGCACCTGCGTTTAACAAAACCGCATCCCGTTTTGGGCCTTTCTGTCCGCTTAAGATATCACGGACGATCTGTGCGTTTTCTGCCGGTGTTCCGCCTGTCAGATCGCTTTTTTCACAGCGGTTCAGACCGAAATCTTCCGGTTTGATGACATAGGACTTGTACCATCCGTCGCGGAATTCGCAGACAGTCGTCGGTGCGCTTAAGGAAATCTCGTCGAGTTTGTCCTGCCCGTATACGACCATGCCGCGTTTTAAGCCGAGGCTGATCAGAACCTGTGCGAGCGGGATGACGAGGTATTCGTCGTAAACGCCCAGTAATTGCATGTCTGGACTGCCCGGGTTCGTCAGCGGGCCGAGGATGTTAAATACCGTACGGAAGCCGAGCTCCTTTCGGATGGATCCGACATATTTCATGGAGGTATGGTACTTTTGTGCAAAGAAGAAGCACATGCCTGCAGTATCTAACAGCTTCTGACAGAGCGCAGGGCTTTGCTCAATGTTGACACCGAGTGCCTCCAGGCAGTCGGCTGTTCCGCATTTGGAAGACGCGGCGCGGTTGCCGTGTTTTGCGACCTTCATCCCGCCGGCTGCGGCAACGATCGCGGATACGGTGGAAATGTTAAAGCTCTGCGCATTGTCACCGCCGGTCCCGACGATCTCAAACAGACCGCTTCCAAGGTCAGCTTTCTGGGCATGCTCTCGCATGGCGGCAGCACAGCCGGCGATTTCTTCCGTTGTTTCCGCGCGGGCACTTTTTGTAGAAAGCGCGGAGAGAAAAGCTGCGTTTTGCGTGGGGGTCGTCTGACCACTCATGATCTCGTTCATGACAGTATAAGCTTCCTGGAAGGTCAGATCGCCCTTATTTACAATCTTAATAATGGCTTCTTTAATCATTTGTCTCTCCCTTCAGATCGTTGGTACTTGATTTCAGGAAATTTGCCAGGATCCGCTTGCCGTCCGGTGTCAGGATGGATTCCGGATGAAACTGGATCCCGAATACGGGATATGCACGGTGCTGTACGGCCATGATCTCGCTGTCGGGTGTTTTGGCAGTGACCTTCAGGACTTCGGGAAGTGTTTCCGCCTCTGCCGCGAGAGAATGATATCTTCCGACAGCCGCAGAGTTAGGGATTTTCTGAAAGATTGGGCAGGACGGATCAAACCGCACAACAGACTGCTTACCGTGCATCAGCTGTTTGGCATATGTGATGTTCCCACCATAGGCTGCGCAGATTGCCTGATGTCCGAGGCATACGCCAAGGATCGGAATCGTCGGGCCGAGTTCTTTGACGACATCAATGATGATGCCGGCCTGTTCGGGGCGGCCGGGACCGGGAGAGAGGATGATCTTTTCCGGTGCGAGTTCCCGGATCTCATCGATGGTCAGTTCATCGTTTCGGATTACTTTAAGATCCGGATTGATCTCGCCGGCCAGCTGATAAAGGTTATAGGAAAAACTGTCATAATTATCAATTAAGAGAATCATTCTTCCACCTCCCCTGCGGTTTTCAGGGCATCGACCACTGCCTGTGCCTTGTTGATGCATTCCTGGAATTCTTTTTCCGGTACGGAGTCGGCGACAATGCCGGCACCGCTGCGGATAAAAACTTTATCATTCTTCTTATAAGCGATACGGATCGCGATGCAGGTATCCATGTTTCCGGTAAAGTCGATGTATCCGATCGCGCCGCCGTAAATGCCGCGCTTATTGTTTTCCAGCTCTGCGATCAGCTGGCAGGCACGGATCTTCGGCGCACCGGAAAGGGTACCTGCCGGAAGGACCGCCTCGATGGCATCGAGTGCATCAAAATCATCGCGGATCTCGCCACGAACGGTAGAACCGATGTGCATGACATGGGAAAACCGTTCGATGGAATGGTATTTTTCGACTTTTACACTGCCGAAGCGGCTGATCTTGCCAAGGTCATTTCGTCCAAGATCGACCAGCATGTTATGCTCTGCCAGTTCCTTTTCATCGGCAAGAAGCTCTCTACGCAGTCTGGCATCTTCTTCAAGCGTTTTTCCGCGCGGACGTGTGCCGGCCAATGGGAAGGTGTGAAGGACGCCGTCTTCGAGTTTGACGAGTGTCTCAGGTGATGCACCCGCAACCTCCATGTCTGTGCCTGAAAAATAAAACATATACGGAGACGGGTTTTTTGTCCTTAAGATCCGGTAAGTATCCAGAAGACTTCCTTCAAAAGGAGCACTCAGGCGGTTTGAAAGAACGATCTGGAAGATGTCGCCTTCCCGGATGTAATGCTTTGCCTGCTCGACCATGGAGCAATAAGTTTCCCGGTCAAACAACGGCGTGACTTCGCCCTGCAGTCGGCCGGCGACTTCTTTGACCTGCTCGCCGCATCGAAGCAGCTCGCGCAGTTTTTTCAGTTCTTCGATTGCTTTTTCATATTCTTTTTCGGGCTCGTCCAGACGCATGTTCACGATGAGGACGATTTTCTGGCGGAAGTGGTCAAACGCGATGACCTTGTCGAACAGCATGACGTCGACATCTTTAAAATGCTCGGTATCCTCGACCTCTCTGCGGACAGCAGGTTCGCTGTATCCGAGATAGTCATAGGAGAAATAACCGACCAGTCCGCCGGTAAAAGAAGGCAGCCAGGGAAAACGCGGACTTTTAAAGTCTGTCAGGATCTGCCGGATATAGCCAGACGGATCATCCGTGCGTAATTCCACATCTCCGTCGCGAAGGATGCCTGCAGAGCAGGTAATCTCGCGTTTCGGATCAAAACCTAAAAATGTGTAGCGTCCCCAGGTTTCTTTTTCAGCTACAGATTCAAGTAAATAACAATGAGAAGAAACATTTTTGAGCTTTTTCAAAGCCTGGATCGGTGTGCAGTCATCAGACAGGATCTCACAGCTTACCGGGAGAACTTTGTAGTCTCCGGATGCAGCAATCTGTCTGACTTTTTCTAAGGAAGGTTGGTAGTTCATGTGGTGCTCCTTTCCTGTCAAAATAAGTAACTGATCTGCAAAACCATGATGTAAAAGATTGGTGGTGCTTGGTGTATTTAATGTATGTATAAGCTTACGTGCTGCTCCGTGCTTTGCACTCTCGCAGCACTACAAGAATTCGCAACTCGGGCTGCTCGCGATGCATCGCATCCCTTTATTGCTCATTCTTGTTGCGTTGTGCCATGCCTGTGAATATGAGTGCAAGCACTCTATTCCCAGTCGAGCCACAACCGCTTATACATACAAAAATCCCTGGCAGAAGCATAATGCTTCTGCCAGGGACGAATCGACTAATAGAACCCGCGGTGCCACCCTGCTTTCGCGATTACTCGCGCACTTTGTAAGGATACCATCATATCCTCGGCAACTAACGTATGCCTTCACGTTGCGGAATACTCAGTGGAACCCTTTGTTCCGCACCCTCAGCGGTCCATTTGACAATCTGTTTCCTGCCCGGATTCCACCATCCCGGACTCTCTGTGAAGGCATAACTGCCGTTATCTCCGCTTCAACGGTTTAGCAGATGAAATTATGGAGTGATAGTACCATGTGAGAATAGCAGTGTCAAGTGTTTTGTGTTATCATTTTTGATAGATGGGATTACAAAATAAAGGGGAGGGTTTCCGATATGTCAGGGTGTTTAACACTGAAGAAATCAAATTGCAAAAACTGCTATAAGTGCATCAGACACTGTCCGGTTAAAGCAATCCGTTTTTCCGGGGATCAGGCGCATATCATACATGACGAATGCATTTATTGCGGACAATGTGCTGTTGTCTGTCCGCAGAATGCAAAGCAGATCAAAGATGAGAGAAGCAATGTGGTCGTGATGATCCAGAGCGGTGCACCTGTGATCGCAAGCCTGGACCCGTCTTATATTGCCAATTATGAAGGCGTAGGCATTGAACGCATGCGGGAAGCATTGAAAAAACTGGGATTTGCAGACGTAGAAGAGACTGGGATCGGCGCGACCATTGTGAAGCGTGAATACGACAGGATCCTGCAGGAAGAGGACAGAGATGTTCTGATCTCGTCTGCCTGCCATTCTGTCAACATCCTGATCCGCAGATATTTTCCAAAGCTGGTTCCGTATCTGGCAGATGTCATTTCACCGCAGCGTGCACATGGTCAGGACATCAAAAAGCGCATCCCCGAGGCAAAGACGGTTTTTATCGGCCCCTGTGTGTCCAGAAAGGATGAAGCGGAGCATTCGGAGCGTGCAATCGATGCGGTTCTGACATTTGAACAGCTGTCTGCCTGGTTCCGGGATGAGG
>CADBRG010000141.1 GCA_902797015.1 uncultured Lachnospiraceae bacterium | reverse complement strand
CCATCATGAAGGAAGCCATTGCACCGCTTGCAGAGAGTCCGCAGTTTGTCAATCTGTTGACAGGACTGGACAATCCGCTGATGGCGATCATTTTCGGTATTGCATTTACGGCACTTTTGCAGAGCTCATCCTCATCAACAGTTATCTTTCAGGCATTTGCGATCCAGGGACTTTTGAGCTACCACACAGCAGTTTATCTGGTCATCGGTGCCGCGATCGGTGCATTTATGCCGAACTTCCTGGCAAGCTTTACCGTAAACCGTGACGGAAAACGTGCGGCATATTTAAACCTGGTGTTTAACATTTTCCGTGCGATCGTTCTGGTGATCCTGATCAATGTATTCCCGATCATCCTGACATTCATCCAGAATCTGTCACCGGGCGACATCGGCCGTCAGATTGCGAATACGCATACGATTTTCGCGATCATCGCAGTCATCATCGCGCTGCCGGTATCCAATCTGTTTATTAAGATTGTAGAGAAAATTTTCCCGATCCGTCCGAACGAGCATCAGAAGCTCGAGGACAGAAAGCTGCAGTACATGACAGCAAGCATCGGTATCGGACGTGCCAGCATCCCGGCCGGCGTAGCGATCGGTCAGGCGCAGAAAGAGATCCGCCGGATGGGCGATCTTGCGGAGAAAAACTTAAAAGAGGCATTGGAGTGCTTCTTTGATTATGATGAGAAAAAGGCGCAGGATGTGCGGGAGCGCGAGGAGAGCGTTGACATTCTGAATCACCAGATTTCAGGCGCTCTTTCGAAGCTGCATCTGTTACAGCTGAGTCAGGAAAACCTGCGCAGGGTTTCGAACCTGACGATTGCGATCACTGATATTGAACGGTTGTCTGATCATGCGGAGAACATCGTCGAGTACATCGAATATATGAGAAACCGCAAGGCAGAGATGACAGAGGAGGCCAGAAATGAGCTTCGTCAGATGGGGGACGATATGCTCAAGGCTGTTGGACTGTCGCTGTACATTTTCGAAACAGAAGATTACAGCAAGTTGTCAGAGATTGAAGAACTCGAGTCGATCGTCGACAAGCAGGAAGATGAACTGGTCAACAACCACGTAGAACGTTTGATGAAAGAGACCTGCGACCCGGTAGCGGGTGTCGTCTTCTCAGACCTCGTAACAGACTTGGAGCGCTGCTCTGACCATGCGATCAATATCGCATATGCACTGAAGGATCGTCCGGAAGAGCAGAAGCGTATGACAACACTGTCTATGACAGGATATGACTGGTAGACACTGCTGCATCGAGTGTGGTATGAAAACAATAATAAAAAGCAAGAGCGATACGGTATTGACCGCATCGCTCTTTTCTTTGTGAATGGGGTAGTTTTCAAAAAGGAGTTTTGTAGGGAGAAAATGTTTGAATGGTTGCTTTATGTAATCCGACTGCCAGGTTTAAGCCGGTTTTAGCCCTCGATAGAGATGTACTTCGTCGGCTCTTCAACCGGAGCTTCCGGCTCTTTCTTCGGGATGGACATCGTCAGTACGCCATCTTTGAATGCTGCGTGGATGTCTTCCTCTGTCAGATCTTCACCAACATAGAAGCTTCTCTGATAATGTCCGGAGTAACGCTCTCTGCGAATGTATTTCTCGTTATCCTTCTTCTCTTCGTTCTCGGTGTTGTGGCTTGCTGTAACGGTCAGATAACCATCTTTTAACTCAGCTTTGACATCCTCTTTTGCGAAGCCCGGCAGGTTCATCTGAATCTCATATCCGCCGTCATGCTCCTTGATATCTGTCTTCATAGCTCTGAACTCCGGCAGATTTGCCTGAGCCTGTGCGCGTCTTGTAGACGGACCCCAGAAGCCATCGCGGAAGAAATCATCAAACATGTCATCAAAGTAGCTGTTTCTAAAAGTTGCTGGTCTTAACATCATAACATACCTTCTTTCTTATTCAGGGAGCCAAGCTTTTGGGACCCTGTTCCTGCGCCAATCCATATGGCGTTGTTTGTTTGAATTGTTCTATCAACTCTTGTTGATCTATAGTAGTTATAGCACCGATTGTTAGCACTGTCAAGCGATGAGTGCTAATTATTTTGTGAAAAAAGTGTGAACTCCGGAAATGGAAGTCCACACTCTTGTTTTAATATGGAACGATGTCAGATCTTTCTTCTACCACGAGAATACACCAAGTCCCGCCAGCACGGAGCTGATCAGGATCGCAACGATACCGATCGGTGCAACGACGCGGATCATAGCGGAATAAAATTTCTTCGCACGGAAGGTAGTGCCCATCTGCTCGACCTCGGCGATGATTGCTTTTGGCTTCAGCACATATGCTGCAAAGATGCAGGTGAAGAATGCCAGTACCGGCATCATGATGGAGTTGCTGATGAAGTCGAAGAATGTCAGCAGGTCCATGCCGAGCGGAGCGACGTGGCTCCAGATACCGAATCCAAGAGATGACGGGATACCGACGACAAATACGAAGATGCCCACCAAAAGAACCGTTTGTTT
>CADBRG010000140.1 GCA_902797015.1 uncultured Lachnospiraceae bacterium | reverse complement strand
TCGGGAACCGCGAAGCCAGTCCGGGATTGACCGCCAGGAACTGTTCCATTTCACGAGTATAACCGGCAAGTATCACCACCAGTCGGCCTCGGTTGTCATCCATATCCTTAACCAGTGTATCTATGGCCTCCTTACCAAAGTCGTTCTGCCCTGCACCGCTGGACAGCGCATAGGCCTCATCGATAAACAGAACTCCATCCAACGCATCCCTTATGACCTGTTTGGTCTTGCTTGCTGTTTGCCCAGCATATCCTGCAACCATTCCAGCCCGGTCAGTTTCCACAAAGCTACTGCTTGCAAGCACACCCATATCATAGAGAAGTTCTGCAACTAGCCTTGCGACCGTTGTCTTGCCTGTACCGGGATTGCCGACAAAGATCATGTGGAGGGTCTGTACATCTTCGGTCTCTATACCCAGTTCTCTTCGCGCCTTGGAAATCCGCAGCATGGCATAGAGGCTGCGGATATATGCTTTAACATCCTCAAGGCCGATAATGCCGGACAAGCGTTTTTCGAGGTCGAATCCTTTCTTCTCCTGCCGTTCCTCCTCACCAAAGTCTTCAGCCTTCAGGGTAACGAGAGCCTGAGCATCATCGAAATTGCCCTCTTTCGCAATGCGCGTCGTCTGCTTGCGTATGGCTTCTTCAAGGACATTCCTCGCCAAGCGTCCATTTCCGCTATATTCACCGGCACGCATCTGTGTAGATAGCTTCTTTCTCACGCCAAACAGCGCATCCTCATTGATGGTGAAACCTTTACCCTTGGCCTGCTTGGTCATGATCTCTACTAACTCATCAAGAGAATAGTCCGGGAAATCCATCGAGATGTTGAATCTGGATTGCAAGCCGGGGTTGTTGTCCATAAAGCGGATCATTTCCCTCCGGTAGCCCGCTAAAATAACCACGATCTCTCCCGAGTTATCTTCAATCAGCTTGATGAGGGTATCGATGGCTTCTTTGTCAAACATGTTTTCAGAGGACAGCGAATACGCCTCGTCGATAAACAGCACACCGCCCATCGCCGACATAAAGATCTCACGGGTCTTTTGCGCAGTCTGCCCCAGGTATTGCCCGACCAATCCACTTCTGTCCGTTTCAATCAGTTGACCAGATTTCAGAATCTCCATGTGCTTCATCAGTCTGGCTACTGTCCGTGCGATGTACGTCTTGCCCGTGCCAGGATTCCCCATAAAAACCATATTCAGCGACTGGCGTGCACTCGTGGACAAGCCTGCTTCCCGACGCTTTTTCTCGACATAGAGCTGTGTATTCAGACTGCGCAGCATCTGCTTGACGTTATCCAGTCCTACAATCTCATCAAGCTCTCTGTTCAGATCGAAGTCGTCAGACGGATCAAGCTCAAAGTCTTTTGTAGTTAGAGTCTGTATTTGTTCAGCAGACAGCTCAGACTGTTTGAGCTCCGCAAGCCGGTTCATGTGATTCGCAATGGCACTTTCCAATGCGTTTCGTACCAAACGACCATTTCCGCTATCATTCTTCCCGGGAATCTGCTGATTGGCAAAGTATTGCTTTAACGGCTCCTTGCACCCTTCGTCTATAGTATATTGTTTCTTCTTTGCCGACACCTCGGCGATTTCAAGCAGTTCCTCAGGCGAATAGTCTGGAAATTCGACAATATGAGGAAATCTCGATTTCAAGCCCGGATTTGTCTTGAGGAAGTGATTCATCTCTTCGGTATAGCCCGCAAGGATTACGACGAGGTCCTCTCTACTGTCCTCAATGTATTTTACAAGCGTATCAATAGCTTCCAGTCCAAAGGGATCTCCTTGGGCGTCTGACCTGGAGAGCGCATAAGCTTCATCGATAAATAGCACGCCTCCCATAGCGCTTCGAATCACCTGCGCAGTCTTGATCGCTGTTTGTCCAACGTAACCAGCGACCAGATCCTGGCGTGAAGCTTCAACCAAATGGCCACTGGAAAGAATGCCCAACGCTTTCAAATACTGCGCAACTATCCTGGCAATCGTCGTTTTACCGGTTCCTGGATTGCCACAAAAGATCATATGAAGTGAAGGGCTCTCGCCAGAAACCCGGTGTTGATTCCGTCGTTGAAATTCTAATTGTACACGGAGGCGTTGAATAAATGCCTTGATGTTATCCAGGCCGATAATACTTTCCATCTCGGCATCGAGCTTATTCAGCATCTCACTGTCCTCTCCAGTCATCAGCCGAGACAGCAATACCCCGTTGGCGAACAACATGCCGTCCTTTGCTTCTACCGACACACTTGCGCCTCTTGGCAAAACTCCATGCAGATTCTTGTCAACAACCTGCTCGTAAATGCCCTTTTTGATCTGATTATATATATCATGTACACCTCTCTTGCAAGGCATACCAGATAGTGTGGCTATAAGGGTTTCATCATAATGAAGATCCATATCAGTGTAGTTTTTTAATGAACTTCTACATTCATCCAAGAACGCAACTGTGATTTCATGTACCGCAGTATCTGAAAGCTTATGGAATTGGATCCTATCTATCGCATTCTCCAAAAACTCACGAGGAAAGCTGTGTTCCATTGTTGCAGCTGATTGTTTTGACACGAATACAATATACTTATCATTTGCGCTTAGGTTATCACTTGATCCTATCGCATATGAACCTGTAGCGTCTTGCAACTGTCCATTTTTCCAAATATACCGTTTGTCGACTTTAAGAACACCCTCTGTCCCCAATGTGGAGATATAATTCTTTGCCTGTTGGCAACCCTCTTCATAGTTTTCTATAATAACGATCGGCGAAGTACCGTAAAACGCCTTATAAAGATCTGGCAACAGCAGCGTATCTGCTGTCCCATCGCTTGAATAGTCAGCAAAATCCAAGTGATAGATTGATGAGGACTTAATGATCTTCTTTATTGCCATCAACTTGGCCACAACCTGGACAGCATATTTCCTGCCGCTTCCTTCAGGACCAAAGATAAAAATCATATTCTTATAACTTTTGTTTGGTGGCATGAAAAAAGGACGCTTGAACGCGATGACAAGCTTTGCTAGTCCTTCTTCCTGATCCATAACATACTGAGGCAGTTCTCTTTCGACATAAGCAAAAGAAGCATCAATGTCTTCTTTATCAATGCCTTTATCTTCTTTTGCTTTATCCTGTTTTTTAATGTTTGTGTCTATATTCTTGAATCCAAGCTTAACTCGAAGAGATGCTTTCTCTCCTTTGTTCTGTTTGAATAAAGCCATTGTCTTCCACCTACCATTCCATCATGAATCAACAGATACTGGATATAAAATAAGTATAACATAAAGGGATAGAATCTTCAATGAGATTATCGAGATTTAGATCATAAGAATACTCTTGCTCTTACAGTTCGCTCACTTAGCTTTAGTTAAGGACACCTCACATCATCCTTTTGATCAACATTGTCCCAAATGATCTGAGTTCTCGCAAGGATATATGTGGAATCACTTCGTTTTCTCATGATTTCTTCAGTTCATTCTTGTTTTTATGAGTAGAAATATAGATTATTCAACTTTTTTCTTCGACTCTGTACACAGAATATCTAATTTACTATCAATTAACATAATTATACAACATATTGTGGTTTACTAGTTATGATATTCAATATATAGACTCCTTCATCTCTCTGCGATTTGATTATAATTCTCAATAAACTGCAAATATCTGCCAAAGCATTTAGTATAATCCAATTGTCGGTGAGGGAAACAACAAAATCTACTCCCTCCCACAGAAAGGGCACTACGATGAAGAAGAACAACATGAATGC
>CADBRG010000139.1 GCA_902797015.1 uncultured Lachnospiraceae bacterium | reverse complement strand
GTCATTTTCCAGTACGGGCGCACATAAAAAGATGATGTCACAGGCTGAAAAAGCATCAGAGAGCGTGGAATACCCCTCAGCGATCACACCTTCTTCTGTTGCCAGTTGAAGGGCTTCCTCTGAAATATCGAATGCGATCTGTCTGATCTCCGGGAAAATCCGGTGAATGGTTTTGGCGATGGACCCGCCGATGAGTCCCAGGCCGATAAAGCCGATTGTTTCCGGCTGCATAGGTGATCCTCCTTATCAGGGATTGTGTACAGTGATCAGTGAAGTGTTCTGCCCATCAGACTTGTCATCGGAGCAAGGTCTGCCATCAGCTGATCAAACTGTTCAAAGTACAGCGACTGCGGGCCATCTGAAAGTGCGCATGGCGGATTCGGATGTACTTCAACGATAATGCCGTCCGCACCTGTGATCAGCGCAGCTTTTGAAAGCGGTGCGACATAAGCGCGTACGCCTGTCGCATGAGACGGATCTACGATAACCGGCAGATGTGTCTTTTCTTTCAGAACACAGACTGCGGAAAGATCCAGTGTATTTCTGGTCGCGGTCTCAAAGGTACGGATACCACGTTCGCAAAGGGCAACATTCGGATTTCCATAAGACATAATGTATTCTGCAGCGTTCAGCCACTCATCGATCGTAGAGGACAGACCGCGCTTTAACATGACCGGAATGCCGCTTCGTCCGGCTTCCTTTAATAATTCAAAGTTCTGCATATTTCTGGCGCCGATCTGAATCATGTCGACATACTTGACTGCCAGTTCAAGTGCATATTCGCTGGTAACTTCACAAATGCAATCCATCGCGTTTTCGCGAGCGGCTTTCTGGATGTATTTCAGTCCTTCTTCCTCGAGACCCTGGAAAGAGTACGGGCTGGTACGCGGTTTGAAAGCACCGCCGCGAAGAAGCGTAGCGCCTGCATCACGGACTGCTTTTGCCGCAGCATGGATCTGTTCGCTGGATTCGATCGCGCAGGGCCCCGCCATGACGGTAAAGGTGTCAGGACCGATGGTCGTATAGGGAAGCTTGATCACGGTCGGATCCGGATGGAACTTTTTGTTGACCAGCTTATAGCTTTCTGTAACATTTACGATCTTTTCAACATCCTGCATGGAAAGGATGGTGCTTGTGTCAAGCTTTGTCTTATCGCCGACGACACCGATGATCGTGACCTGCTCACCTGCAGAGAGGTGTGTTCGCAGACCGTTTTCTTTTACTGTATTTAAAACGCTGTTTACTGATTGCTCCGCCGCGTTCGGCTTCATTACGATGATCATAACTAAAATCTCCTTATTTTCTAGAAAGAAATGTGTTTTTGATGATACTCCAAAAGAGATTTTGTGTCAATGAAAAAATGTAACACTTTAAAGCGCGAAAGCGAGAAAATCATCTGGAAGTTATGACGAAAAAAGGTTGTAAATAACAGAGTTATTTAGTAAAATAGAGCTAACTTTTGAAAAAATATTGGAGGGATTCGCATGAAGGTTTATACAACTGACAAAATCCGTAACGTTGTTCTCTTAGGCCATGGTGGAGTCGGAAAGACGACAATCGTAGAAGCAATGGCTTATCTGGCAGGTCTGACCAGCCGCATGGGAAGAGTAGAAGATGGAAACACCATTAGTGATTATGATAAAGAAGAAATCAAGCGTGGTTTTTCAATCAGCACATCAGTAATTCCGATCGAATGGGGTGACACAAAGATCAACATCCTTGACACACCGGGATATTTCGATTTTGTCGGTGAGGTAGAAGAGGCAGTTGCAGCAGCTGACGGCGCGATCATTGTTATCAATGGTAAGGCAGGCGTTGAAGTCGGCACACAGAAGGCATGGGATATCTGTGAGAAATACAACCTGCCGCGTCTGATCTGTGTAACAGGCATGGATGATGATAATGCAAGCTTCCGTCAGACAGTTCTGGATATGCAGGAGCTGTATGGCAAGAAGATCGCTCCGTTCCATATTCCGGTAAGAAAAGATGAGCAGCTGATCGGCTTTATCAATGTCATCACACAGGAAGCACTGCGCTGGGATCGCAACTCTCAGACCGTTCCGATGGAGGTTCCGGAGTATTCCAAGGAGAACCTTGGCATCCTGCGTGAGGCACTGATGGAGTCTGTAGCTGAGACAAGCGAAGAATTCATGGATCGTTACTTCAGTGGTGAAGAGTTCTCTGAGAACGAGATCCGTCAGGCACTGCGTGTAAACGTAGAAGACTGTAGCATGGTTCCGATCTCCATGGCATCCGGTATCCAGGCACAGGGTATTTATCCGCTTCTGGATGATATCGTAAAATATCTGCCGAGCCCGGATAAGCGTCAACTGAAGGGAATCAACACAAATACCAACGAAGTATTTGAAGCAGATTATGATTTCGCAAAAGCAAAGACCGCTTACATCTTCAAGACCATCGTGGATCCGTTCATTGGAAAATATTCTCTGATCAAGGTTGGATCCGGCGTTCTGAAGCAGGACGATGTTCTGTACAATGAAGAGCGCAGCATGGATGATAAGATCGGCAAGCTGTATGTTCTTCGCGGCAATAAGCCGGAAGAAGTTGCTGAGCTGCATGCAGGCGATATCGGCGCACTTGCAAAGCTGAACAAGGTTGTAACGACCGATACCCTTTCCACAAAGGCTACACCGGTTACCTACATCCGCACCAGCATTTCACAGCCGTACACCTATAAAGCATATGCTGCTGTAAACAAGGGCGATGAGGATAAGATCTCCCAGTCCCTGCAGCGTCTGATGCAGGAAGACCTGACACTGAAAGTTGTTCAGGATCCGGGCAACCGTCAGGCACTGATCTATGGTATCGGTGATCAGCAGCTCGACGTAGTTGTAAGCAAGCTGAAAGAAAAATATAAAGTAGAAGTTGAGCTGAAGCAGCCGCGTATCGCATACAAAGAGACCATCCGCGGTAAAGCTGATATTGATAACAAGTATAAGAAACAGTCCGGTGGTCACGGCCAGTATGGTCATGTTAAGATGACATTTGAGCCGTCAGGCGACCTCGAGAGTGCATATGTATTCGAGCAGACCGTTGTCGGCGGAACCGTTCCGAAGAACTACTTCCCGGCAGTTGAAAAGGGTATTCAGGAATCCGTTCTTGCAGGCCCGCTGGCAGGATATCCGGTAGTTGGTATCAAGGCTGTTCTGTATGACGGTTCTTACCATCCGGTAGACTCTTCCGAAATGGCATTCAAGACTGCAACCGTTCAGGCATTCAAGCGCGGTATCATGGAAGCAAAGCCGGTTCTGCTTGAGCCGATCGTAAACTTAAAGGTTGTTGCTCCGGATAAGTTCACCGGCGATATCATGGGTGATCTGAACAAGCGTCGCGGCCGTGTGCTTGGTATGAACCCGACAGATCATGGCAAGCAGGAAATTGTAGCAGATATTCCGATCGCAGAGCTGTACGGATACAACACCGACCTTCGTTCCATGACCGGTGGTGCAGGCGTTTACTCTTATGAGTTCGCACGTTATGAGCAGGCACCGTCAGACGTTCAGGAGAAGGAAGTCGCTGCAAGAGCAGAAGCTGAGTAGGACAATCTTTTCAAAATGTAATTAAAGGGGCTGTAACTTTATAGCATAAGCTTAATCCCTGCCATACTTAAAATATAATTTCGCAGATTTTTATATTTTAAGTATGGCAGGGATAAGCTATGAATAAAGACACATCAGCCCCGATTAAATGTTTTAAGGAGTAAGAATGGCAGAAAGATACAACCATAGAGAAATCGAGCAGAAATGGAGAAACCGGTGGCTGAAAAAGCC
>CADBRG010000138.1 GCA_902797015.1 uncultured Lachnospiraceae bacterium | reverse complement strand
TCTGCTAAATCCATCAAATTTACTGGCATATTTCATCCTCCCTTTCTTATTCCATTATACATCACTTTTTCTCTTTTGGCAATAGTATATCAGTCTTATTTCATGAATGAGCCATATCAATACCCTAATGATAGGATGTAGTATAACTGATATAACCGTCAAATTTTTTAGCGTTGGTGAGATAGTTATCTTCATTGAATATGTCATGATTCTGTAAAACCCGCTCAAATACATACTGTACAAAGTACAGCAAGTATGGAATAATGATCAATGTCTCGTCAACCCCAAAGGACAAACTATCATATTGCGATATCAATGGAAAATACTCCTTTTGGTATCATGGGTAATATGTCGAGGGGAGCTGTATAAATGAAATTGAAAGTATTCTCGCAGGACGATCCGATGTTTTGCAAAACCTTGTTTACGCATATGTTTTTTATCGGGATCCTTCAAGCGGTTCTGTCGGTAATAATCAACCTGTCAGATATGGTCATGACAAGCTATTTCTTTGGATCGGCAGGTATTTCAGCCATTGCTGTATCTGGCCCTCTGGGTTCTATACCAAGCTTCTGTATCATGATCCTTGCAAGCGGATGCAGGATCATTTTTCCAGAAAAAATCGGTGAGTATGATAAAAAAACAGCAAATCAATATTTCTCCACTTCTATGACAGCAGCGCTGATACTCACAGCTGTTTTTTCGGTGATCATGATTTTTCACGGGGAGCGATACTTTGATATTTACTCGCTTTCCGGAGAGACTTTGACTCTCGCTTTGGGGTATTTAAAGTATTATAAGTACGTTTATGTTTTGTCACCCATTGTTTTCCTGATCGGTCAGATGGTTTTCTGCGACGGAGATGTAAAACTCTGCTCCATTGCCAATACCATTTACTTTATCGGTAATATTATTCTGTCACTCATCGGAGCTATTTTTCTGGGCATTGAAGGGATCGGACTTGGAACGCTGCTGAGCGGTTTGGTATGTCTGTTATTGTACTGTATGCATTTCTTGAAGAAGGAATGCAATTTGAAGTACAAACCGTATTATTCCCTAAAAAAGCAGATAGATATTATAAAATTAAGTGCGATCGATTCTTCGTATTCGTTGTTCAGTGGCGTAAACGGTGTAATCATATCTGCCTTTGTCATCAAGAATTTCGGGGCTGAATATCTTGCGATCAATTCCGTAGTAGGTCAGGCGGTTGGTTTGACAGCGCTGTTTTCCGTGGCGATCGAATCCATGCTTCCGATCCTAAACACTTATCGGGGGGAAAAGAACCCCGATGGTATGTGCAAGATCATTCATCTAACGAAAAAATGGATCATCATTATGGGTGCAGTGATAACTGCTTTGGCATTACTGATAGCACCTCTTTATCCCGTTATCTTTTCTTTATCTGATCCGGAAACAAAACGAGCGTGTATCACCGGAATCAGGATAGCGGCTTTGACATTTACATTCAACGGACTCGTTTCTTTTTTAACTGCCTATTACAATTCAGCTCATCATGAATTATTTGCCACAGTTATAGCCCGGTTCAAGGATTCAGTGTTTTACGTTATATGCTTTGTTGCCTTCGGAGCGCTTTTGGGCGTAAACGGACTTTGGATAGGAACAATGCTTTGTCCGCTGCTTACCTTTGTTCTGGCGCTGATAGCTGTACGTCTGCTGTCGGTCAAAGACAATTCAATGATGATGCCTGCGCCCCCCAAAAATATAAAAAGCTGGGATATAGAACTGGGCGTATCTGCGATTATGGATGTCCGGGATCAGGCGAGACAGTATCTGTTGGAAAAATCGACATCTGGAAAGATCGTTAAAAAGGTTGAATTTTTGATTGAAGAAGTCTTTATGCTTATTTATGAGCGTAATGAGCCGGACAAAAAAGTAACGGCAGAACTAACCGTAATCTGCAAAGATGATATAGAGATCATATTCCGGGATAACGGTGTAGTATTTGATCTCATTGATGAAGACGCGGAACTTGCCTCGTTCCGTCAATATGTTCTGACGGGATTTTATGGAAAAGTGGATCAAAAAAAGGGAGGATCTGCTATGTCATTCAACCGGGTTTGCTTTTCGTTTGAAAACGCACATTGAGAGAAGGAGTAAAAATGCAGGATATATTAGATCTAATCGAACAGAATTTTCGGCTGCTTCCGGAAAAAAAAGCTGTATATGCCGGAAACAGGAGCTATACCTATGCGGATATTGATATGTATTCGTCCAGGATCTACAGCCGACTGAAACACTGGAATATTAAACCCGAAGATGTTATTATGATCGATCTGGAAGATACCCTTGACAAGATCATTGCTTATGTAGGTGTGCTGAAAGCAGGCGCTGCCTTCCTTTTTATTGACCACGGACAGAGCAGCGAAGTTACCAGATATATGTATGAAGAATGCGGCTGCAAAATGCTGATAGATGGACAGACACTACAGCAAATGCTGAATGAAAAGGGAGATCAAGGTCATGTGAACGTTGATCCGCATACGGCTGCCTACATCATGTATACTTCCGGCTCTACCAGAAGACCAAAGGGTGTGGTGATGGAACGTGGGGCGATGTCACTGTGTGCAGCATCACTGCGGTATAACGGGAAGGATATCCCCCATACAGATGACAGGATCGCGCTCTTGTCTCCGCTGACATTTGCAGCAGGAATGATACTTCTCAATATTGCTCTTTCCAAAGGTATGACTTTGTATGCTGTTCCGGGAACGACCATAAGCAATCCATCAGCCTTGAAAGAATATTTTCGTGAACACAGGATCACTGTCAGCTTTATGACACCTGCCTATTATCGGATCGTTGATCGTTTCAATCCCGAAATGAGAGTTCTTGTTTTGGGCGGAGAAAAAGTCAGCGATATTGTGCAGGAAGAATTTGAGATATACAATATGTACGGGCAGACCGAGTCTGGATTTGTTGCGGCATTGCACCGTGTAAATGGAGAACAAGGCATCATACCGATCGGAACGTCACAGCTTACAAGCAGCCGCACAATGATCCTAAACGAGAACGGAGACCCTGTAAAGGCAGGAGAACAAGGTGAAATATGCTATGAGAATCCGTTTTTTCGAGGCTATGTCGGTCATTGCAGAGATGCTGGGAAGGCGTCTGATCACGGCTTGGTGCGTTCAGGCGACATAGGCAGACTTTTGCCCAATGGTGAGATCGTTGTCACGGGACGGAAGGACGATATGGTCAAGATCCACGGATTATGGGTAGATCCATCCGAAGTAGAAGAAGCAGTAAAAAGTGTGTATGAGACGGACTGGGTATATGTGAAATGTATGACGGAGAATACAAGGGTGTTTATCTGCGTGTACTATACCGGGAATACAGAGATTTCGATAGATGATGCCCGCAAGAGACTCCGGGAGGTTTTGCCGGATCACTCGCTTCCAACGCATATGTTCCGTCTTGATAAGGTGGACATCAATCATCACGGAAAAACACTGCTGCAGCATCTGCCAATGCCTAATTCCGACCTATCATTGCAAGAAGACGCTGATATCCCTGACGAACTTGAAAGGGAGCTGAACGATATTGTCTGCGAGGTCTTGGAAAGCCGTCAAGCGATAAATGCTGACGCCAATCTGATCTCATTGGGCATGAGTTCTCTTTCAGTCATCACGCTGATCGGTCTGCTGGAGGAAAGATTCCGGATCCAGGTATCGCTTTCTGAGATCATGGAAAAGCCGGATATCGCAAACCTGTCCAGGATCGTCAGAAATAAACAGGCTCACCCGGAAACTGATACAGAAACATATACCACCTGTGAAAGGGAATACATCCCGCTTACAAAAAATCAGCTTGGTATCCTTGCGGAATGTGTAGCGAACAAGAATTCAGTTCAGTATAATATTCCTTCCTATATGGTATTTCCGATATCTGAGGTGAATCCGGATATACTTAAAAGCGCATTCAGGCGTCTGTCTGTGATCCACAGTTCTCTGAAAACAAGGATTATTCCCAAAAATGATGTTCCCGCTGACAGTTGGATCTATGGCTGTGAGGTATACCAGAAAATTTTCGATGAGGAGCTGGTGATCGAAACCGAATGCATCGCGCAAAGCTTTCCGGATACGAAGCGTGAAAGGGAATACTTCCAGGAGCTTGTGAAACCATATAGTATCTTTCATGAACGATTATACAGGATCAGAATTATAGAATCGCCTGATAAAGTATATGCTTTTTTTGATGTCCACCATATTATTGCTGACGGATTCAGCCTTAAGATCATGACCGATGATCTGTCTCGGCTGATTTCGGGACAGGATGTGGAAAATGAAAAGCTGAGCTTTCCTGCGTTTATCTTACAGGAGGAAGAGAACGATGCTTTCGGTTATTCTGATCAGGAATACAAAACCAGCTTAATGGCGGAAACCGAGAGTTTCAAATACCCGTACTATTCTCCGCAAGCAGCCGGACTTCCTCGAAGATCCGCACAGCTTGTAAAGACGATCCCCGCCGAACGTATCATTCGTTATTGCAGAGAAAAAGGATTTACGGAGAGCAGCTATTTTCACAGCGCACTGTTGCTTACTCTTTATCTTCTCGGCGGAGAAGCGCCGTTTATTGCAAGTACCTATAACGGCAGATCCGAAAATGCAATTGATCTCATGCGAACCTTCGGACTTTTCGCCAGATCCGTTCCTGTCGTGTGGAAAAAGGAATATCTCGCAGAAGCACAGGGGCAAACAACTCCGGAAGCGCTCATCAGACAGATACAGCGCCAAATCATGAATACCTGTGAGCGCCGGGACATGATCTACAGTACGATCCATGAACGTACGGATATCCTGATGACCTATCAGGGGGAGTTAGGCTATTATTATGTGAATTCATATGAAGCGAATGAGCTGATGCTCGATACGCCGAAATTTCCGATCAGCATCATGATAAAACCAAAGGGAATGGGATACAATATCCTCTTGGACTATGATGTAACCTGTTTCCTGAGAGAAGACATGGAACTTCTCGAAGCTTCTTTCATCAAGGTGCTGTCAGAGTTGTACAGGGCATCAGTTCTTTCTGATATCCTGCTGACAGACTGTGATATTTCATTGCTTTCCGATGCCCACAAAGGGGCGGAAATCGGATTCAGCGAAAAAGTCACCTGGCTTGACGAATTTGCAGAACAAGTAAGAGCAAGAGCAGGAAAAACAGCAGTCTGTGCGGGAAACGGCGAATACACCTACAAGGAACTGGATGAGTTGTCAGATAAGGTTGCATGCTATCTTCTGGAAAACAATGTGCGTACCAATGACTTTGTGGCAGTCAGAATGCCCCGCATCAAGGAGTTCTCTGCTGCAATCATCGGCATACACAAGTGCGGGGCAGCGTATGTGCCTGTTGATATGGATAATCCTCCCGCCCGGATGGAGTATATACTGCACGATTCAGAGGCAAAGATACTTCTGACGGAAGAAACGATGGCAATGATCTCCGGACGTGAACACAAAACTTTTGTCCATAGGGCGGTCCCTGACGGAAACGCGTATATGATCTACACATCCGGCTCCACGGGACTTCCGAAGGGCGTTGTGATCCAGCACAGGGCGCTTTACAACTACCTGCAATATGTGCAGAGGAAAGTCGGACTTGATGAAAATTGCAGGATCTCCTGTTATGCGAGCTTCTCCTTTGATATTTCGGTTGAAGGACTGTTTGCACCGCTGATCGCAGGCGGAGCCGTCTGGATCGTACCGTCCTCTGTCAGAAAAGACATCCGGGCGCTGGAAACATTTCTGCGTGATAATGCCGTTACAGGCGGCTGCTTCCCTACACAGATCGGTCAGCTTCTTGGACATGAAAAAACGCTTTCTATGGATTACATAACCCTGATTGGCGAGAAAATGACCGCCGTTCCAGTAAACAGCGGGCGTGTATTCAATGCCTATGGTCCTACAGAATGCACTGTGGTTGTATCCTACTACGAAATAGAAAAGAACAGAGAATACAATGAGATCCCCATCGGGAAGCCAATGTACAACACTATGCTGCTCATTCTTGACCCGTTTGGCGGGATCCTTCCTGACGGTGCCGTGGGAGAGTTATGTATTGGTGGCGAACAGCTTTCAAAGGGCTATCATCATAATCCTGAAAAGACATCGCAGGCATTCACACCGCTCAAGCAGGACGGCAGTATCAGAATTTATCATACCGGAGACCTTGCCAAATTTACTGCGGGCGGGGAACTGATCTTCTTAGGCAGACGTGACAGGCAAATCAAACGGCGCGGATTCAGAATAGAGCCGGGTGAGATCGAAAGTGCAGCGCTGAAATGCGATGCAGTCAAAGAGGTATTTCTTCACTGTGTTACAGAAAAACTGATCCTTTACTATACACTTCAAAATGCTGCCGGGGATACATCAGCCGTGACAGACGAGATCGCCGCTGTTCTTGCAAAAGAACTTCCTGACTATATGCTTCCGGACGGGTATATGGAGCTTGAAGAAATGCCCCTGACTCCAAACGGAAAGATCGATATTTCCCGGCTTCCCGAATATCATTTCACTTCATCACGGTATACTCCGCCCAGAAATCAACTTGAGATCTCCATGTGTCAGATGATGAGCCAACTGCTTGGGGTAGATAAAGTCGGGATCAATGATGACTTCTTTGAGCTGGGCGGTAATTCTCTGGATGTGGTTCAGTTTCTGGTGATGCTCGGAGACAACTATGAACTTGCAGACATTTACAATGGACGTACTGTTTCAGGGATCATTCGTGAAGGAAGAAAAAAGAAGAAAGTGAATGCCATAGAACAGAGCACAGTGTATCCACTCACCGAGGAACAGAAAAAATTCTTTTTCGTGGAGGAAATGGGGGCACGCCCCGAGATCTCATATGCCAATGTTCCGATGCTATTTCAGCTCCCCGATGATACGGATATGGAACTTTTGCGCTCCGCTCTGTTGAGAATCATTGACAATCACCCATATCTGAAGGTGAGATTTCGGGAGAATCCGGACATGAATGCGGCATCCGATGACTGGTATGTGGCACAGCGAGATGACACGATCCCACCGGAAGTGCAGTTGTACCGAGGGATCAAACCGGACAAGGCCACGCTGATAAAGCCTTACAATCTCATAGGAAATGAGAATTTGTACAGGATCGCGCTGTACGATTCTGCTGACGAAAAATACATCTTCCTGGATTTTCACCATGTTTTATATGATGGTGAGTCACTCCTTATCATGATCAATGAGCTAAAGAGACTCATGGCAGGACAGGATATCCTCCCCGAGATCATGACAGGCTATGAAGCGGCAGAAGAGGAATTGCAGCAAAAAATACAGCATAAAAATGAGATCATCAGCTTTTATCACGAGCTTCTGAAAAACAGTGATAAAAAACTGAATGACTGGATTAACGATCGCCGTGATATCAGAGACAGGATTCAGAGATCCGAGAGCTTTGACGAAACCAAGGGACTGGCACAAGTCATGAATTCCAGAGTGATCTGTGTCTCAAAAAGCCGCGTGGATATGAAATATGTCAGAGAACGCTGCAAAGAAATGCACATTACCGAGAATATGTTCTTTAACGCTGCATTTGCCTGCCTGCTCGGAGAATGTAACGGAAAGAGCGAGGCTCTTTACGCAAATGTGATCCGGAACCGTGATGTTGCATATCTCAAAAATACTGTTACCATGATGTGCAGGACCGTTCCGCTATATCTCAGGGTCACCGAAAAGGAGCTTTCAACGGAGCCTTTTCTGAAACAACTGAGAAAGGCAGTGGCAAATGCCCAAAAGGGCTGTTTGCTGACCTACGAGAATATCTGCAACAGTAACAAGATCATCGTTCCGCGAATCACAATGATATTCCGGGAACGGCCTTCTGATGAAGAGGTGATCCCCGGCTGCCGACAGATCTCGCTGAATAATCTGGAGTCGATAGATACGCTTATGGTAAAGATCTATTTTAACTCAGACGACACACTTTATGTGAAGTTTGACACCTCTCTGGATTTCAGCACAGCAGAGATCAATGTGATGACGGAGCGGCTCGACGAACTATTCACAAAAATATAGTTCCGGCGCTGCGCTTGGGACGATACAGATAAACAGCTAATGACAAAAATATGCAAAGCAGCACTTTCGTCTGATAATGAGTCTGAAATGCGAAAAAAGCTGCGGAATTATGGAGTGATAAAAATGGATTTTTCGGCAATTTACCACCGTGCCTCAGATCAGATGTGCTATATGTTGAATGAGAATAAAGTTGTCGTCAACATCAAGACAGGTATGGATATTGAAAGTGTCAGGATCAAATATGCTGATCCGTTCCTGTATCCTCATATCTGGGGAGATACAATAGAAATGAAGTTTGATAAAGAGCTGAAAGATCATAAATGGTGGACTGTTACTATCTCTCCGAAGTGGAAGCGACTAAAATATCATTTTGAACTTGAAGGAAATGGAGAACGTTACTTCCTGTTCGAGGAAGGCTTTATGACCGCAAGGCACGCTGAGCTATTCGGAGATAATCTTACGTCTTTCGTCATGCCGTGGATGAACTCTGCTGATCTGAACCGGACACCGGACTGGGCATGCGATACTGTCTGGTATCAAATATTACCGGATCGTTTTTTCAGAAGCGGCAAAGGATCACTTGATGCAGACTTGACTCCATGGCGTGAAGAGGGATCTGTAACGATCGATGAACGCTTCGACGGGAATCTGAAGGGGATCACAGAAAAGCTGGACTATCTGGCTGAACTTGGTATCAGCGGGATATATCTGACACCCATTTTCAAGGCAACATCTGCACATCACTATGATACGGAAGATTATCTTGCAATCGACCCTTTTATGGGAACAGATGATGACTTAACTGAGCTTGTACACAAGGCGCACAGTCTTGGTATCCGTGTAATGCTGGACGCTGTTTTCAATCACTGCGGCTTAGCCTTTGCCCCCTGGAGAGATGTTGTGAAAAACGGAAAGCGATCGGACTATTATGATTGGTTTTTCATCAACACACTCCCTGTTGAGGAAGCTGACCGTGATTCTACTGACGGAAGATACTTCACATTCGCCTTTTTGCAGGATATGCCAAAGCTCAATACCAACAACGAGTCGGTCATCTCCTATTTTGAAAATGTGTGCAAAACATGGATCAATAAATATGACATTTACGGTATTCGCATAGATGCTGGAAACGAGGTCTCTCACAATTTTGTAAAGCGCCTTCGCAAATGTCTGAAGACAATAAGACCGGATTTCTACCTTCTTTTAGAGTCGTGGCATGATTCGATCGACTGGCTCAGGGGCGATGAATTCGATTCCGTTACGAATTATGGATTGATGAACTTTGTCAGTGGCTTTTTCTTGGATCGGACTTTTACGAGAAAAGACCTTATCCATGGGATCAACGAATGCTATACGCGCTACATGAACCAAACTTCCAGGGTGCTTTTTAACCTGTTGGATTCACATGACACAAACCGTCTGATCACAAGAGCCGGTAGCTTTGATGTGTTTTTGCAACAGCTCACGATCCTGCTGACATTACCGGGTTCTCCCTGCATTTACTACGGTACCGAAGTAGCCTTGGAAGGCTCATTTGATCCTGATTGTAGAAGGTGTATGCCATGGAAAAGACTCGACAGCAGCGAATTCAGAATCAAAAATGAACTCGTAAAAAAACTGATAAAACTGCGGAATACTGAGTTATCGCTCCGAAGCCTCGATTATCAGTTTACCTGTGAGTATAATGAGCCGCGACTGTTGGAATATGTCAGATATGATGATAAGAAAAACGGTATACAGGTGTTTCTGAACTGCTCTGATCACGATGTAGTACTTGAAGCTGCTTCCGGCGAGATCCTTTTCTCTCATCGCGTTGAACAGGATATCCTATCACCCGGAGGGATCATGATCAGGCGTTATACTCCGGCAAAGAGTTAACAAGACCTGTCATAAGGATCGGCTCATAAACTTATGGCATTCAGCCTTGAAACTCAGATTTAAAGAATCATATTTGATGCCGAGCGGCTTATGAATAACACGCCGGAATGTTATCAGGAGAGCAATGAGTTTCTTATGCTTGTCAGAGTGATCCGGAACAAGCGAAAATGAATGATAATGGCGACTATGTTCTACGTACAAAAAAGACGTTGAAATTGTGGCGGACATATTGATATAAGATATGTATCGTTGATGATCGGCTGTATGCTAATAAAAATGTATCCATGGATTTGACTATAAGGCTTAAAATAGCCATTCATCATATGCCGTCTGTTTAGTCATGGTCACACAGCGGGGAAGCCCTGCGGGCAGTTTCGCGCCCCACATTTTGCGGGGCGTTTTCTTTTATCAGTGCATTAAAGTCAATTTTTACCCGTCCAAGGTAACCGCCAACCTCACCCTAACGTTGATTCGGCACTAAAAAAGCGTTAAAATAGTTCCAAAGTAAGCGCCAACCATTCCATAACTGTCAGAGACCACCTATTCTGTCATCCAAAAGTGAGCGCATTTTGTCAAGGGCAGGCACTGTATTTTGTCAAGGTCAAAGGGAATAAGGTCTGAAAAAACAAACTGACACCCCCTCCCGGAGATGTCAGTTTCAGATATAAGAGAGCAATTGCTCCCGGCAAAATCCCGTAAGGCGCTCAGGTCGCTCCCCAGCGTTGCCCTATCCTCCTTACGGGCAAAAGCCCGTGGATCAGAACGGATCATTCAACAAGCAATTGAAGTTCTTCTCTCTGAGAATCGGATGCGGCAGCTCGTATTTGTCGAGTATGTCCAGCATATGCACGGTAAGCTCATCACGGGACAGCTCGAATACATCTTCATTCTCACAGAGATCTTGGTACTCCTGCCACACCTCATGCTTGGCTTCACCGAGATCAAGTCGGCGCTGCAGCCAGATCATCACAATGTCATGGAAATGTTCATCGTTCATTGGCTCACCCCCGTTACTTCGTTTTCAAGCACAGTGTCTACCGACTTGCTGTCAATGCAGTTCTGTTTCATCTGCGAACCGTAGATCAGCGACTGACTGCAAGCGCGGTTAATAAGCCGAGGATTTCCTCCTGAGAACTCAAAAATAGACTTCATGGCATCTTCGGTAAAAATGGGAGAATCGTGACCGGAGTAAAGAAGCTGCGCTTCAATGTACTGCTTGGTGTCTGCAAAATCCATCGGCGTGAGGAAGCATTCAATGTCCACACGTTCGAGAATGGCACGGTAAGCGGAGAGCCGGAGCTTGTCCCACAGCTCGGTCTGTCCCGACAGGATCAGTGCCAGCGGGTTTTCGGAATCCATCCTGTAGTTGAGCAGGAAACGAGCTTCTTCCAGCATTTCCTTATCCAGAAGATGTGCCTCGTCCACGATGACGACGACCTTGCGGCTCTGCATTCCGCGCATGATCTCAATCTGCTTGTGCAGATTATCCCGTGCGGTGTTCCGCTGAAGTACAGGCTTGCAGCCGAGCTGCATCAGCAGATAGTTGTAGAAACTGCGGGGTGTCAGTTTGGAGTCGGAGAGATACAGCACCATGTACTCCAGCTCAGAAAGCTCGGCTTTCAGGCGGCGGAGCGTGCTGGTCTTGCCCGTGCCGGGTTCGCCGATCAGAACAGCAAAAAGCTGTTTCTTGGCGGTGTATTCCAGTCTGCTGAACACCTCAGAGCTTTGATGCGTCTTGTAAAGAGCAGTGGTCGGAATGCCGCGCGTAAACGGTGTGTGTTTCATTTCATAGAACAGCTCATACATTTTCATCACCCTCCAAAGCTCTCGTATACGAGATAACAGCTCTGCGCTCCCTTTCATCAGCGGTGCGGGTAATAGCATCAAGAAGGCGCGAGGAATCCACAGGGATACGGTCGATCTCGGCACGCTTCGGCTTCTTGCCCACACGAGTGCCGACCTTTGCAGGCTCAGCGTAGAACGGCTCATGTCCCTTTGCTTCGATCCGCACCTTAGCGATGTTTGGCGGATCATACTCCGAGGTGTATTGCACATCATCGGCAAGCGATAAAATGCGATGAAATTCAGCTTTCTGTTCCTCCGACCATTTGGCGGTCTG
>CADBRG010000137.1 GCA_902797015.1 uncultured Lachnospiraceae bacterium | reverse complement strand
GCTTTGCCGAAAGAATATTGTTTCTTAAACTATCTGCGTTGTCATGACGACATCGGCTGGGGGCTGGATTATGAATTTCTGAAGCAGTTCGGCCAGCTTGAGATCCCACATAAGAGATATCTGAACGATTATTTCTGCGGGAACATTTCGGATTCGGATGCGAGAGGAGAATTATATAACGATGACCCGCGTCTGAAGGATGCAAGATTGTGTGGAACGACGGCGTCGCTGGTAGGGATCGAGGCGGCAGAGTATGAAAGAAATCAGGAAAAACTGGAACGGGCGATCCGATATGACCTGATGCTTCATGCTTTTTTGCTGACGCTAAGAGGATTGCCGATCCTTTACGGCGGGGATGAGATCGGGCAGCTCAATGATTACACTTATCATGGCGTTCCGCAGAAAAGAGAGGATTCCCGCTATATTCACCGCGGCAAGAGGAGCTGGGAAGAGACTGCGCTGCGCCGGCTTAAAGGCAGCAGGCAGGAGCAGATTTTCAATGGCCTTAAGAAACTGGAAAAGATCAGAAAGGAAAATGATGTGTTCCTCGACGATGCAGATTGTGAAACGATCGATTTGAACAATGACAATGTGCTGGGAATCAAACGTTGCCATAACGGTCAGACCCTGTATGCACTGTTTCACTTCGGTGGACAGGATATATCCGTGTCATTGTCTGAAAACGGGAGATGGCAGGATCTGATCTCAGAGGAAGATGTAGAGGCCGGCAATATATTGATTCAGGCAGGAGATTTTCGCTGGCTTTTCAAGGAAGATTAGATGGAGGCTAAAATGGACGTAATCGCGATGGGAGAAGTGTTGATCGATTTTGCTATGCGGGGAGCGGACGAGAACGGTTATCCTCTGATGCAGGCAAATCCCGGCGGCGCACCGGGAAATTATCTGGCGGCACTGGCAAAATTCGGGTTTCAGACAGGATTTATCGGGAAAGTCGGAAATGATTCATTCGGTCATATGTTAAAGCGATCTCTTTCAGAAATAGGGATTGACACATCTGGACTATTGATGACAGATCAGGTGTTTACGACACTGGCGTTTGTTACGTTCGATGAACATGGGGACCGTTCATTCAGCTTTGCGAGAAAACCGGGTGCGGATACCAATCTGAAGTTTGACGAGTGTGATCTTGATCTGATCCGGCAGACAAAGGTATTTCATTTTGGCACATTGTCTCTGACGGATGAACCTGCGAAGACGACGACCCAAAAGCTGGTGGTGTATGCGAAGGAGCAGGGGAAACTGATCTCATTTGATCCGAATCTGCGGCTTCCGTTATGGGAATCTGACGAGACTGCAAAGGAGAGCATTCTCTGGGGACTTGGGCAGGCGGATGTCGTTAAGATCAGTGACGAAGAAGTTTCATTTTTATGGGGGATCAGTCCTGAGGAAGGTGCACAGAAGATCCTAAATGAATATGGCGTAGGGCTTGTATTTGTGACCTTGGGACCGGACGGATGCCATTTTGCCAATCAAAACGGATGCGGTATGGTGGCCGCGCCGAGCGTGAATCCGGTTGATACGACGGGCGCAGGTGATATTTTTGGCGGAAGTGCGATGAGCGGGATCTTAAAAACAGGGAAAAAACCGGAAGATCTGTCCATAGATGAGATGGAAAAGATCGTCCGGTTTGCATCAATAGCAGCCAGCCTTTCTACCGAAAAGCCGGGTGGTATGGGTAGTGTTCCGACGCAAGATGAAATACAGAAGCTTATGTCGTAGCTTCCTAAGATTCTGTACGCGGATGGTATTTGCCAAATCCTGATAAGCCAAAGCATCCTGTGCCGCCATGTGTCGTGATGATGCTGCCACATTCGATCCAGTGGATCTGCGTAAATCCGAGGTCACGCACAATCTTTTCGGCAAGTGCCTTGTATGCATCAGAAAAAGCGGGCGTGTGTCCGAGCCAGATCTCGGGACGCTCAGTTTCATATTCTTCTACAAAATCGCGGATCATGGCCGGAAGAACCCGGTTCATGCTTCCGCGGTATTTTTTATCTGCCACAAGATACCCGTCGATCATCTTGACCATGGGATGGATCTTTAAAAGTTCTCCGACAAGTGCAGTCGCATTTTTGACACGTCCGCCAGCCTTTAAGAAGTCGAAGCCGTCCGGAACGAAGCACATGCATGCACGGTCGGTCAGATCCTGTGCAAAAGCCGCAGCCTCCTGCAGACTGCAGTCCGGGTTTTCGGCAAGCATCTGCGCCGTACGAATGAGAACAGAATATTGTCCGTAAGAGAACATCTGTGAATCGACCTGCACAAACTCCATCTGCGGACGTTCTGCGGCAGCCTGTCTCGCACATTCATAGGAACAGGTCGTGACTGCCGAATAGGCGATGTGCAGCACAGTCGGATTCGGATCCTCTTTTAATATTTCATCAAAAACATTTTCAAAGTCATAGGTCATCGCGCCACTCGTTGTCGGAATGGTTTTCGTCCGTTCATAATAAGCGATCACATCGCTTGGCGGGAATGTCCCGTCTTCTTTTGTTTCTTTTCCGAAATTAACATGCATCGGCGCGATACGGATGTCGTATTGTTTTTTTATGTCAGGTGTGATATCGCAGCCGCTTTCTGCAACCAGAAATATTTTTCCCATAGCAAGCCTCTCTTTGTAGATTCATACGTATCCCCGGAGGTGTCACAGATGTGCGGTCATATACGTTTTTCGTTTACAGTTTTATTATAGCAAGTTGGGCGGGGAGAGGGAAGAAATAAAAAAAGAAACAGGCAAGTCTTGTCAGGCATAATGCCCTACCCAGTGAGAACCCATTCCTTTAGAGCTATCGTAATTAGAGTAGCATTAATTGTCAAGTGAAGTTCTGATATTAGCCCATGTCTAAAATCGTGGAATATGGTACAATCTAGCCATAGCATTTGTATCTGATATGGAGAAAAATCTATGTTAAAAGACGGAATATATGAACAAATCGTAAATACGAAGATCCATAAGGAATTGCAGCAGATTGATGCGGAAAAATATGATATTTCATTAGAGAAGCTTCACGGAGAGGATGCAAGAAGAGTCCTTACCATATACATATCATATGTGATTAATCAGGCATTACAGTATTTGAGAGATTCTTATCCATCTTCAAGGGAAAATGAATCGCTTCTGGCACAGATTCGTTTGTGTAATGAGATTGTGCAGGAAATCGCAGATCATACTAGGGAACCGGAATTTGAGGATAACATTATCCTTGAAAAAGGTGAGGTTTTAACTTCTTTATATGAAAAAATGAATTCTGCAAGAAGTATTAACACGATCAGAGCGATACATCCAGAAACATCGATTGTCGAAAATGCTTTATTTACAGGGTCTAAAAATGAGCCGAGTATGCTTTCAGAGCTGAAGAAAGAGATTCTGTCATCAGATTCTATAGATTTTCTGGTTTCGTTTATCAAGTGGAGTGCAATTCGTCCGCTACTTACTGAACTACAAGCGTTTACAAAACGCGATGGGGTAAGATTGCGTATCATTGCAACAACATATACGCAAGCAATGGATTACAAGGCGATTGTTGCATTGGCAGAGCTTCCCAATACGGAAGTAAAGATTAATTATGAAACCAATCATGCACGAATGCATGCCAAATCGTATCTGTTTAAAAGAAATACGGGTTTTTCGACGGCATATATTGGTTCATCTAATCTTTCTAATCCGGCATTGACAGGTGGCTTGGAATGGAATGTTAAAGTGACGGAAAAAGAATCCTTTGATATTGTCAAAAAGTTTTCGGTTTCTTTTGAAAGCTATTGGAATGATGCTTCCTTTGAAACATTCAATCCCGATGATCCGGATTGCCATATCAAACTGCAAACGGAATTGAAGAAAACGACATACATGAAAAATGTAAACCGAAGTCTTCAGGTAGCAATCCGTCCGTATGCATACCAACAGGAAATATTAGATCATTTGTCTGCTGAGAGGGAATTATATGGTCATTATCGTAATTTGATCGAAGCTGCAACAGGCGTTGGAAAAACGATCATTGCAGCATTTGACTATAAAATATTCAAGGAGAAGAATCCAAGATCCAGATTACTGTTTGTAGCACACAGAAAGGAAATACTTGAACAGAGTATTCAAAAATTCCAGGAAGTTTTAAATGATTTTAATTTTGGTGAGTTGTATGTTGATGGACGAAAGCCATCGGATATTGAGCATCTTTTTATCAGCATACAGTCATTTAACTCAGCCAAGCTGTCAATGTGGACCAGTAAAGACTATTATGACTATATTGTCGTGGATGAATTTCACCATGCAGCTGCAGCATCCTATCAGGAATTGCTTTCCTACTATAATCCGAAGATCTTGCTAGGGTTAACAGCTACGCCGGATCGTATGGATGGAAAGGATATTCTTAAGTATTTTGATGGACGTATCGCATCAAAACTATTGTTAGGGGAGGCGATTGATCGAAATCTGTTAAGTCCTTTTCAGTACTTTGGTGTTACAGACGATACTGATTACAGAAATTTCAAATGGATACGCGGAAGATATGATGTGTCGGAATTGGAAAGAGTTTACACAGCAGATACAAGGCGATGTGCATTGATCTTAAATAGTGTGAAGAAATATGTTACGGATGTTTCTTCTGTGAAAGGATTGGGGTTTTGTGTCAGTGTCGCACATGCGAATTACATGGCAGAATACTTCAACAGCAAAGGGATTCCTTCCATAGCCTTGTCTTCTAAAAGTGCAGATGATATCAGAAATGATGCAAAAGCTGATCTTCTTAGCGGAAAGATTAATTTTATCTTTGTCGTGGATCTTTACAACGAAGGCGTTGATATTCCTGCAATTGATACAGTGCTTTTCCTTAGACCGACGGAGAGTTCAACGGTGTTTTTGCAACAGTTAGGCCGTGGCTTGCGGTTGTGCCCGGGAAAAGATTGCTTAACAGTGCTTGACTTTATAGGACAGGCAAATAAGAAATATAATTTTGCAATGAAATTTGAGGCTATTGCAGGAAAAGGGCGCAAATCCATAAGGAAACAGGTTGAAGATGGGTTTAGCAGTTTGCCACGAGGGTGTTACATTGAACTTGAAAAATATGCAAAAGAGTATATTTTAGAGAATTTAAAACAAACAGATAATAATAAAAGAGCTTTAATTGAAATGGTACGTACATTTGAAGAAGATACTGGCGTACCGTTAAATTTGGAGAACTTTTTAACGGAATATAATATGTCGATCTATGACTTTTATCAAAACTCAGGAGCAAGATCTTTGTTCCGCCTGAAAAAGTGGGCAGGTCTTATCCTGGATGACAGGGATGTAGATGATAAGGTTTACAGCATGCTGACGGGACTGTTTCATGTGAATTCCGCCAGATTGCTGGATTACTGGATTCGCTATATTAATGGCGATAAAGAGATTCACACTACAGAAGAACGTCTAATGCGCAACATGCTTTACTATACTTTTCATAAGAAACATCCTTCTAAGAGTGGATTTAAGGATATTGATGATGGCATTTCTTTCGTGCTTCATGAGCCGTTTGTAAGAGAAGAGGTTCTGCAGATTTTGAATTATAATCGGAAACATATTGGTTTTGTTGCAGAGGAAAATGAGTACTCATACAGCTGTCCTTTGGAGTTACATTGTCAATATAATACGAGTCAGATTATGGCAGCTTATAGTTTGTTTACAGAAACAGAGTCGCCTGAATTCCGGGAAGGTGTAAAGTATTTTGATGATAAAAAGACGGATATCTTTTTGATTAATTTGAACAAATCAGAGAAAGATTTTTCGCCATCGACAATGTATGAGGATTATGCGATCAACGATACATTGTTCCATTGGCAAAGTCAGAGTCAGGACCGACAGAGCAGTGCGAAGATTCAACGATACATTCATCATAAAAACACAAACAATTTAATTTCGCTATTTGTTCGCGAGTATAAAAGGATCGGCTCTTATACTGCACCATATACATTCTTGGGAAATGCAGATTATATGCAGCATGAAGGAGAAAAGCCAGTTAGTTTTGTCTGGAGACTCCATAATCCAATGCCGGCAGATTTACTGCCAAAGGCGAATAAGAGCATCGCATTATAAAGATTATTGAATTGGCAACATAAGGTGCTAGATGAACAACAGTACTACTAAAAAGAACAAAATAGTAGCCGTGATATCCTTCGGTCTGGTGTGCGCATTTGCATGTGTGATGCGTCTGCAAATCAGCAGAAGACGCAGGCAGAACAGGTTAAGGGCATAGTGATTGCTGAAAGAAGGTTAAGTTGAAAACAATACGAGTTGTAGCAGCTGTGATCAAAGCTGAGAATGAGAATAAAGAGGCGGTGGTATTCGCGACCCAGCGGGGATACGGTGATTACAAGGACTGGTGGGAATTTCCGGGCGGAAAAATCGAAGAAGGCGAGACACCACAGGAGGCACTCGCAAGAGAGATCCGGGAGGAACTTGACACAGAGATTTGTGTCGGGGATTATATCATGACCGTCGAATATGATTATCCGGAATTTCATCTTTCGATGGACTGCTTCTGGTGTGAGATTATCTCCGGAAATCTTCTGTTAAAAGAACACGAGGCAGCCACGTGGCTGCCCCTGTTGAATTTGCGGCAGGTCAACTGGCTGCCCGCAGATGTGCTGGTCGTGGATAGGATTGAATTATAAAAGTACCGTGTACTATTACGAAGATGTTACAGTGCCGTAACATTTCTGTAATAGTACACGGTACCCTACCGCTAGCCGGCGAAGTTTGATTTTGGCCGCACTGCGGTTCCAAGGCGGTGCAACAGCGGCGTGATCGCGATGCTGATCGCGAGCGCCAGTAAATAGATGTGCGGATAGCCTGTATGCAGGCCGGCGGATTCGAAGATCCAGCGCATGCAGACATGCGTCAGATACAGTTCCAGTGAGTATTTCCACACAGGCGCAGGAATGCGCGAAGTTTGGATGCTTGTGGGATCCGCATGATGATCAGTGAAACAAAGGTCAGCATTGCCAGTCCGAAGAGAGCGTCATACGTACGCCAGATGATCTGTCCGGCAGGTGATGCCTGGATCAGGATCCTTCCGACAAATACTGCAATGATAAAGACCCAGATGGCGGGCATGACCCAGCCGGGACGCTCGCTTTTCGGTTCCTTTACCGCCTTGTAGACGATGGGACCTAAGTGTACGCCGATCAGCATAACCGGGATGCGCAGTACGCCGATCCGCATGTTCCAGTAAGCCTTGACATGGTGAACATCACAAAAGATCAGAATGCCCATGGAGACAACCAGTAAAACGATCAGCAGGATCGAACGTTTTTTACAGCCTTTCCAAAGGAAATATAAAAACGGATAGGCGACGTAAAATGCCAGGATCGCGATCACGTACCATAGCGAAACAATTCCTTTTGACGGGAAGGAAACAAAAAAGACATCCTTAAGCACATTGATCCAGCCACGGTCGCGGAAAACGGTGTCGCAGAGCCACCAGTAGATAAATGCGACCACCAGATATTCCGGCAGGATCCGCAGGAAACGGTGCTTATAAAACTGTCCGATTTTTTCGTTTTGGCAGAAAGAGAAGAACAGTCCGATGCCGGAAAGGATCAGAAAGATCTCTACACCTACGCTGCAAAAGAAATCATGGCAGATGTGCATCAGAATCGAACTGATGCCATATGGTGGAACTGCCAGTATGCCGTTTTTACAGTCCGCAAGGAAACTGGAGGCATAATGGTAGATCATAACATTGATAATGGAAAAGCCGAACAGCTCACCGCGCAGACTGCTAAACAACGCCGGGCTGAATCGGGTTTGTGGTTTTGTTGTGTTTGAAATATTTGCGCTCATGCGCAACAGTATACTGCAAATATAGTCTGTTGAAAAGGGTACTTTTAAAAAGGAGTAGATATGCTAGTAAGAGAATACCGGCAGGAGGACCTGTCTGAGATGATCCGCATCTGGAACGGTATCGTTGAGGAAGGAATTGCGTTCCCGCAGGAAGATTTGCTGGATGAAGCATCGGGCGCAGAGTTTTTCGCGTCGCAAAGTTATACGGGTGTGGCAGAAAATGATGGAAAGATCGTGGGGCTTTATATCCTGCATCCGAACAACATCGGTCGATGCGGACATATCTGTAATGCCAGCTATGCAGTGGATAGCATCAGCAGGGGACTGCACATCGGAGAAAAGCTGGTGATTGATTGCCTGGAGAAGGCAAAAGAGATCGGGTTTGGCATCCTGCAGCTGAATGCAGTCGTGGAAACCAATATCCATGCCAGACATCTGTATGAGCGTTTGGGATTTGTGCCGCTTGGCGTGATTCCGAATGGATTTCGTATGAAGGACGGGCACTATGAAAACATCTGCCCGTATTATCGTGAGCTGTGATGTCAGGGGGACTGCAGGAAGAGTCATTTCGTCTGCAATATTCCTGTGTTACAAAAGCAGTGTCCCAAGTTCAGCCGGTGTTTTCACGAGCGTAGAAGCGCCCTGTTCGATCAGGTATTCCCGGTCACGGAATCCCCATTCGACGATGATCGCATCGATGCCGGCATTTTTGGCGGTCTGGATGTCGACTTCGGAGTCTCCAATGTAGACAACAGATTCTTTTGGAATGCCTGAAAGGCGAATGACCTCGTTAACGGAATCCGGTTCCGGTTTTCTGCGGACGCCTTCTTTTTCGCCGACTGCGATATGGATGAGGCCAGGAAAATAATGGCGGCACAGATCCTGCACAGCATAGTCTGCCTTATTAGAGACAACGGCGATCTGCCGGTCTGCTTCATGCAGCTGTCTCATCAGCGTTGGGATTCCTTCATAAGGACGCGTATGATCAGCGCTGTGGACTTTATAATGCGCGGTAAAATCAGTATGTACCTGACGGATCGTATCCTCATCTGCATTAGACGGTACAGCACGCCGAATCAGCATACCGATCCCGTTTCCGACAAAACGACGCACTTCTTCGAGGCTCCGTTTTGGAAGTGCATTTTTTTGCAAAGCGACATTCAGGCTGATCATAAGATCTTCTAATGTGTCTAGTATCGTACCATCAAGGTCAAAAACAATAAGCTGGTAATGCTTCATATTATTCATTCTCCCTATATTCATAAGAAAGCATCAGGTGCAGTCTGGTCTCGTAGTCTTCCAGGTCCAGATCACAGTATTCCTGAATGAAATTGATCTTACGGATCAGTGAATTGCGGTGCATGCCGATGGCATGTGCCGTTTTTGTCTGGTTACAGTTGTTACTCAACAAAGCATACAGGACAACATAGTGGTCTGTTTTGTGCGCCTCATCATATGCAGTCAGTTTTAAAAGTGCAGGATGGCAGAGCTCGAGCTTCATGTTTTTATGCAGTACGTTGAAGACGTAAGGTAATACAAAATCATGGCATGCATAGATCCGGCCCGGAATAGGCTGTCCGTTTGTGATTGCAATCTTTGCCAGCTCGAACTGGTCCCTGAGGTCAGCAAGATCAGTGAAAACATTGCTGCTTCCACCTTAGTATCCGGTGTTTTTTAACAACGGCATGAACGTATAGGACAGGAATTCGTGAGCCTGACTATCTTCGTTCAGAAGGACAAGAATCAGATTGTCCGATGTGACCGCATAAACGGTTTCTGCATGCTGATTTAAAATCCTTGTGATGTGCTGATTCATATTCAAAAGACTCGAAATACAGGAAAACACATAGAGACGCTTGTCTGCGTCCTTTCTCCAGCCAAGGGCATTTAAGGCATCTTCCAGCCGGTCCTTTCCGGAAAGATTTCCTTCTAACAGATCAGAAAAAAGAGATCTTTTTGTGATGACATCGTTTGTGTCAGCGTAGAGATCAAACCATGATAAGATCGACTCGCAGGCGATCTCATACCAGTCCCTTTCGTCCTGCTCCAGTGGATTTCCTTTGATGATGAGGGAAATAAAGCCGACAAACTCATTTTCAAGAAAAATATTTCTGTTAAAACTTGGGAAAGGAAATGGATTGGCCGGAATCAGATAGGCATCTTTTCGCTGTGTCTCCATCCGGTGCAGACGGTTGTATTCTTCGATCATATCAATGCCGAACGAACCGGTCTCAAGCATACGGTCCCAGCGGGCGTCAATCGTACCCTTCCCAAAGTTTTCTGAGGATGCCAGAACGATCTGGCTCGCATCCAGTACCATCAATGGCCGTGTTAATACTTCTGAAAAGTGATTTAGGATTTCTTTTAAAAGACAATGCCTGGAGATCATATTTCCAAGCGTGAAGTACCATGACTGCATCTGATCAAAATAGTTCAGGATGTGGTTGAAGACCCGGTAGATATCATCGGTCTGCAGCAGGATATAGTTATCATTGTGATAACAGATGATCCGGGCTGGCTGTCCGGGGAAAAAATGCGTGCTCTCAGCAACGTACAGAATTATTTCAGATAACGGCACATATGGGGATTCACTTTCAGAAGCATATAGACGCACATTTTCGATGGTGCGCAGCTCTTCAGATTGGATATATATGACCGGTTCAAACGGTGCAAGCATTTTCATGAACATCCAGAGAGTAAACTTCATGATGAATCCCTTTTCCTACAATAAACGAACAAAGTGCATCGATGTATATTAAAATATACACAATAATGCAACAAAACGCAACTTGTAGAAAACAGGTTTTATAAGATAGGATTATATAGAATCGTATTAGGGTAACTTTAAGGTTTAGACAGAATGAAGAAGGACTTTTAAGGAGGATTTCAAATGGCATTTAAGGTGATGGGAGTTACTGCCGGAAGAAAAAACAGCAATTCAGAAATTTTGTTAAAAGAGGCGTTGCTGGCATGCCAGGAGCAGGGGGCAGAGGTTACAATGATCAATTTAAAGGACTACGAGATTATTGATTGTAACGGATGCACATCCTGCACAATGGGGATGTCAATGGGAAAACATACTGGTTGCTCTTTAGACAATGCAGATGACAAGAAAAAGATCATGGATGTGATGCTCAATCAGGATGCGGTTATTTTCTCCGCACCGACCTATGATCTGATGCCGTCTTCTCTGTTTTTGAAATTCATGCACAGAAATCTGGCGTATGAATCAGCTTTCCTCACAAAGATCGGTGCGATTGAACCGAGAGACCGTGTAGGTGCTTTGATCGCTGTCGGCGGTTCTACAAGATCCTGGCAGTCCATGGCGCTTGAATGCATGCAGGCAACGACATTTACAAACAGCTTTAAGATCGTTGACATGTATATGGCAACACAGGTTCCGGCAGCGGCGCAGGTACTTCTTTATGAGGAAAAAG
>CADBRG010000136.1 GCA_902797015.1 uncultured Lachnospiraceae bacterium | reverse complement strand
TATGGTCAGCCAGACCTTATTTAAGGTGAACTTCAGAAGCTTCTTTGAGATCGGATGGTTTACTGCAGTAACGCTGATCATTACGTTCTGTATCATTGATATGTTTGATACGATCGGAACCCTTGTCGGTACAGCATCCAGAGCAAAAATGCTCGATGAAGAAGGCAATATGCCGCAGATGAAAGAGGCGCTTTTGTCTGACGCGATCGGAACCTGTACGGGAGCTGTCATGGGCACATCGACGGTAACCACGTTTGTGGAATCGGCTTCCGGTGTGGAGGCAGGCGGACGAACAGGATTGTCGTCTATTGTTTCGGGCCTGTTATTCATTGCCTGTATCTTTATCGCGCCGATCGCAGGCATCATTCCGGCAGCAGCGACTTCGTCGGCACTGATCTATGTCGGCGCACTGATGCTGATGGGACTCAAAAACATCAGCTTTGAGTCCGTAGACAATGTTATCCCGGTAGCGCTGATGCTGATCGCAATGCCAATCTCAGGATCCATCGGTCACGGTATTGGTATCGGTATCGTAACACATACACTGATTAAGGTTTTTTCCGGTAAATGGAGAGACATTTCTTTACTGACTTATATTATCGCGGCAATTTTCTTGATCAAATTCTTCCTGACAGTGTAGTAAAAAATTAGGAGAAGGTGAAACATATGGAAAAAAAGGATATTGCATTTCCGGAGTTTACAACAGAGTGCCCGGAAGGCGTATTTGAACTGATCACGGAAGTGACGGCAGATCAGACGGATGCGAATGGAATGATGCGGCCGAGTGACGTGGTCAGACAGATTCAAACTATGGTAGAGATGCATTTGGATCGCTATTCCGGGACAACCGTAAAGGCTTTGCAGGAAGCGGCTTTAAGCTGGATCATCGTCTGGAATGAGCTGACGATCGTAAGACTTCCAAAAGCCGGTGAGCAGATCCGCATGCGGGTCTGGGCAGGCAAAAAACAGATGGTTATGCATACCAGAAAATGCGCGATCTATACCATGTCCGGTGAACCGATTTTGACGATGGCAGCTTTGTTTATCCTGATGGATCAAAAGACCAGAAAAATGGCGAAAGATCCGGCAGAGCTGGAGCAGCAGGTGATCGTCAAAATACCGGGCGAACCGAAGCCACCAAAAATGATGATGTCGTTTCCAGACGAATATACGGATCATGTTGAACGAACGGTGCAGCCGGATGAGATTGATAAATACGGGCATATGAACAATGCATATTATCTGGACTGGGCAGATGAAGTGCGGAATCACACAGATCTGAAAGATCATATTCCGACAAAGATCTGGATTGAATATACGAGAGAGCTGCGTCAAGGACAGACGGCGGAGATGAAATACACCGTATCAGATAATACGCTGTATCTGATGGGAAGCTGCGAAGGCGAGCAGCGATTCCTGCTGAAGGCCGAGTATTAAAAGGGGCTGCCATTTTTTATCGGGTACCGTGTACTATTACAGAAATATTACGAAATGAAACAGGAGCACCGCGTAACATTACAAAAATTTTACGTAAGAAGTAAAATTTTTTAATGCTACACGGTGCCCCTTTATGTAACTATTCTGTAATAGTACACGGTACCCTTATTTAAAACAGTTCCGCGCTCATCTGGTCGATGGCTTCGGCTACGGCACCGGCTACATACGGGATGTGGGTAAACGGCATTCCGGCGGTCAGGCACGGGATGAAGTTTCTGTGCGGGCCGATCTTTCTGCAGGCACGGGCTACTTCAGCCCGGATCTGTTCCGGTGTGACGTCTTTGATATCAATGACACGGCTTTCAATCTCGCCCATGAAGGTCAGCTTGCCGTCTGTTTTTTCAAGGAGAGCAGGAATATCATTGTCCGGGATGACACCCTGCCAGATATCGATCCCCATATCGATCATGAAATCAACCAGATTTGCACCATATCCGTCGTTATGATGTACGATCAAAACACCGTTTTCTTTATAATACCCATAGATCTTTTTGTAAGCAGGAAGAATGAATTCTTCAAACATATCCGGTGAGAGGAAGGAGTTATTTGTCGTCCCCCAGTCATCGTGGTGGAGGATTGCGTCAATTCCAACGCGCTCAACCATGTTTTTGGCAAAATCAAGCTCTACATCAACGATAAAATCAATCAGTTCCTGCATTTCTTCAGGCTCTTCGTAGAAGTTAATGAAGCAGTCCTCCATGCCCATCAAAGCATGCAGACGTTCAAAAATTCCCTGCGGATGCAGTGCACAGACAAACTGCTGTGTGCGGTCTACGGCTGCTGCTTTGCCTTTGAGCATCTGCCAGTAGCCGTCAACCGGCGGTGCCATCGGCTTTTTGACAACTTCACGCCAGTCCAGAATATCCTTTACCAGAGTATGTTCATCATCGTGTACCGGGTAGGAACCCATCTGTCCGACCGGAAGGCTCCAATACACACCATAATGATCGTATCCTGCCTGGTCATGATCAGCCGGTGCGACCGGATAATCGCCCATGAAGTAAGCTGTTTCCGGCATAACATTTAAAAACTCAAATCCTTTTACAAAGCGGTCCGGATGGCCGTCTTTTTTTAATGTCTCTAACAGATTCTCTTTGATGGTCAGCATAGAATTGATCCTCCCCCTGAAAATATAAACAAAATGCGTAAATCGTTTCAATTATTCATTGAATTAATTATATCATTGCTGATTTTTCCTGTGAAATAGTGATTTCTTTTTGGATTAATTACCAAAATGCATTAATCATGTATTTTCTGAGGTTCTGTATACGGCTGTATACTCGGTCATTTAATAAAGGGCTACCCTAGTGGATGCCAAAGAATACAAGCGCCAGTATGATATCTGCAATAACCATGAACCATGGATTCACCCGGAATTTCTTTTTGACGATGTAGTTGACTGCGGCCAGGATAATAATAAAGATCAGGATGCTCCATTTCGACCGGGCGGTTGTCTGGTCAAGCGTGATGCTTGCGTTGACCAGAGAGAGCATGACTTTGATCAGAAGTCCGCAGACGATCGGGCGGATCCATCGGCTGATAAATGCGATGGCATTCATCTTTGAGATGCCTTCGTACAGATAATAGATCAGGAAAAAGGCACCGCAGGATGCACCAATCGAGCAGGCAAAAGCCGAAATGCCGGTCAGGATACCGAGTGCAGCCACGCCGGTTGCGTTATATCCTATGAAATAACCGACACCAAACAGTGTTTTGCAAAGGATGGATCCGGGCAGGACATTTACGATCGTGATGATCTGCCCATAGAAAAGATCCTCGGAGATGTATCCGGTCTCAACAAACATACCGTCCGCGATCGTCAGATATGCATCGCCGCCGCCGAATGACATGACAGTAGAAAGCAGATCTCTTAACAGGAACGGTACGGCATTGTCTAAAATGATCACTGCCGGAATGGATAATACTACGATGAAAATGAGCCAGAGCAGAAATGTTCCGGCCATTTTCTTTTTATCAATCTCAAGACGGATCGGCTTGCCTTTGACAGACTGAACAAGCCCGATGATAGAAAGTGCGATCATCAGGATCTCGGCGGCAGTTACCAGACCGGGAACATTTGCCAGGAGATCAGCTTTTCCATGTCCCAGCAGGAAAATGGCGCTTAAAATGATCGTTGTTATCACATGAAAGGTGTCGCGATTTCCGTGCAGCCAGAATGCGATAAAGAAAACCACAGCCAGCATATTGACGGTACTAATGCTGAAAATGGACGTGGCGTCTAATCCGATCAGTTTAATGATCGCATTTCCACAGGTGAAAAAGCAGATCAGAATCACGACAAGATAAGTCCTGCCGTATCTGAGATCACTGATCTTTTTGTTTTTGGAAAATACATTTGCAATGTAGTCGCAAAGAAGCGAGATGATAAATCCGGCTACGCCGACTGCAGCAATGCTGATGTAGTTTAAGGTGTTTTCATTTAAAGAGGAGAGAATTAAAAACAGAATAGCGGCCATGAGTACGCCGGGAAGCGCAAACAGAACGGGGCCTAAAAGCATACCTTTGATCCCAAAACCATGATCACCGATGGCGCTTGAGATCTCAACAGGAAGTGCGCCCGGTGTCAGATTTGCAACAATAACATCCTTATCATAGGTTTCCTGGTCTTCGTCAAAATCCTCATTGCGAACAAACGCGTCTTCCATCACCGGAACAAGCGCATTGCCGCCGCCGAAGCCAATAAATCCAACTTTAAAGATTTCTGCACAGAAACCTTTGAATGTCATCCCTGTTTTCCTCCTGCAAATAGTCTATTTAGCAGTTTAACGAAAGATAACTATAATTGCAAGACCGGCAGGAAACTTACTGTAGACGAGTGTTTTAAAAATGTATTATAATTGAGAGGTTAATATATCGAGGTATCGTGTACCTTTACGAAAATGTTACAGCGATGTAATAATTCTGTAATAGTACCAGGTACCCATAATAGGAGGATGACATGAAAATTGCAGTAACTTTTGAGAACGGACAGGTATTCCAGCATTTTGGACATACTGAAACGTTTAAAATTTATGATATTGAAGACGGTAAGGTGGTTGCATCTGAAGTGATCGGCAGCAATGGCTCCGGTCACGGTGCGCTGGCAGGACTTCTTGCACAGCAGGATATTAAAGTTCTGATCTGCGGCGGTCTTGGCGATGGTGCAAAGAACGCACTGACAGAGGCAGGCATTGAAGTATTTTCAGGCGCGCAGGGCGATGCAGATGCGGCTGTAGATGCTTATCTGAAGGGTGAACTGGTTTCAGCAGGTGTCAATTGTGATCATCACCATGATGAATCTCATGACTGTGGCAGTCATGGCTGTGGCTCCTGCGGCGGATGCGGCGGCGGAGCACCACAGATCATTATGGAAGGAAAGAATGCAGGCAAGACCTGCCGCGTTCATTATAAAGGAACCTTTAACGACGGAACACAGTTTGATTCTTCTTATGACCGTGGTGAACCGCTTGAGTTTATCTGCGGCGCAGGCATGATGATCCGTGGATTTGATAAGGCAGTCCTTGAAATGGAAGTCGGTGAAACCGTAAATATTCACCTGATGCCGGAAGAAGCATACGGCATGCCGGATCCGAGAAACATTTTCGAGATCCCGTTTACAGATCTTCCGGGATCTGAAGAGTTGAAGGCCGGCGAGAAAGTCTATCTGCAGGATCAGTCCGGACAGGCATTCCCGATGACGGTTGTCAGTGTATCTGATACCACAATTACCTTTGACGGCAATCATGAGATGGCCGGAAAAGAGCTGAACTTCCAGATCGAGCTTGTAGAAGTACGGTAAAAATTAAATGGAAAAACATGATATCCAATATGAAAAAATCAAATCCCTGATGATCGAACAGGCAGCCAAAATGCGGAAAATCAACCGGATCGTTCCGGTTTCGGGGGAACGTTATGACCTGCCGCTTGCCGGAAGAGAGATTAATATCGTCTATTTCAAGGCGGAAAAGAAAAACGCTCCGCTTGTATTAGGCTTTCACGGAGGCGGGTTTCTGTTTGGCGGCAATGCGTTAAACGATGCGATGTGGTCTGCTGTACGGGATGCATTCGGGGTCAATGTGGCGTCTGTCGAATACCGGAAAAGCCCGGATTTTTCTTCCACAGATGCGATCATGGACGGATATGAGACGGCAGTTTATCTGAAAGACCATGCAGACACATTTGGCTTTGACCCGGACCAGATCTCGGTGATGGGGGCGAGTGCAGGCGCGAATATCGCGACAGGTGTCTGTATCTATGCCGGCAAAAAGAATCCTGACCTGTTCTTAAATCAGGTCTTGATCTATCCGTTGGTTGACAATGTCACCCCGGCGACGGAAAAGACAGAAGATGGTCTGTGTGATCCGGGCGATCTGATCTTCAGAGAGCTGCATTGCACGGATGAAGAGGCAAAGACATCGATCATATCACCGCTTTATGCCTCCGATGAAGAGCTGGCAAAGCTTCCGAATACCGTTATCTGTACGGCAGACATTGATTCTTTAAAAGCCGAAGGACTGCGCTATGCAGACCGGCTGAAGGAAAACGGGGTTCCGACTGCGCTTATGGTATGTGAAGGCATGCCGCACATTTTCTTTGAGGTAGGCTTCGGTGAAGTCTCAGAAGAGGAACTTCGTGCCCATTCGCCGATGCTGCAGCAGCTTGTCAGAAACGGCAGTGCGCATGAGGCTTCCGTAAAAGCGCTTTCCTTTGCGGCAAAGCATTTTAAAAAACTTGAAAAAATCATATTGGTAGATCTGGATGACCGGGAGATCGGTGGAGAAGAAAAACTGGCAACGCATGAAAAGAGTCTTTTGCACAGAGCATTTTCCGTATTCATCCATGATGGCAGCAAAATGCTGATCCAAAAAAGAAGTCTGACCAAATATCATTCCGGCGGACTTTGGGCAAATGCTTGCTGTTCCCATCCGAGAGTCGGAGAGACGCTCGATGAAGCGGTGCACCGCAGAATGCTTGAAGAGGCGGGGTTTGACTGCCCGGTAAAAGAGGCGTTTTCCTTTACCTACCGGACAGAGTTTTCCAATGGTCTGACAGAATATGAATTTGATCACGTATTCATCGGTGAATACAGCGGAGAAGTCAACATGAATCCGGAAGAGGCATCCGAATGCAGATGGGTTTCATTTGCGGATCTGAAAAAAGAGATGCTGGAACATCCGGAACGTTTCTGCAGCTGGTTTGTGATCGCTGCACCGAAAGTGATCAGGATGCTTGAACAGTAAGAGGGTGCGCCATGAAAATCCGGATACATCGCGGACAAAACCAGATCGGCGGATCTGTTATAGAGATTTCAACTGAGACGACCAGGATTTTTTTTGATATCGGTGCAAATATGGATGATGCAAAGGCGGCGATCGTTCCCGGGGTGGAAGGCCTGTTTTTCGGCACCCGGAATACGGACGCCGTCTTTTTGACCCATTATCATGCGGACCATGTGGGACTGCTTTGCAGAATGCTTTCGGGAATCCCTGTTTATATGGGAAAGACCGCATTCGAGATCTTTAAGATCGGTGAAGCGTACCGTAGGCATCGGATTGCATTTCAACCGCAGTTTGTGTCAGATCAGGTGAAGATCCGGATCGGTGACATCACAGTAACACCGTTTCGCTGTGATCATTCCGCTTATGATGCCTATATGTATCTGGCGGAGGCAGACGGGGAAAAGGTGTTGTACACCGGTGATTTCAGAAGTCACGGAAGACAGGAGTTTGAAAAACTCTTACAGGCGCTTCCGAAGGTGGACACATTGATCACGGAGGGAACGTCGCTTTCAAGAGACTTGGCTTCCCGGTCTGTCACAGAGGATCACCTGATCGATATGGGGACAGCATTATTAAAGGACCGTAAGGGCCCTGTATTTGTCGTGATGTCTCCGATGAACATCGACCGCCTGATCACATGTTATCAGATCGCGCGTCAGACGGAGCGGACCTTTCTGATCGATCCGTATGCGGTTGAATTGGCAAAAGCTGCCGGACAGGAGAAGACGATGTCTTCTGACAGTTTCCCTGTGCCTGATCCGCTTCATGATCCGGGAATCCGCATTTTCTGGACAGATGGGAAAATGATCCCTGTCAGGCTGCGTGGATATGGGAAAGCCGGGATCAGCATGCGCGGGATTCAAAAAGAAGATAAGTTTCTGATGTGTGTGCGCCCCGGAATGAAGCAATATCTGCATCAGCTTTCCGGCAAAATCGATTTCAGGGGCGGGACATTGATCTATTCGATGTTTGCAGGGCATCTGGAGCTTCCATATTACTCGAACTTTATGAATTTTATGGAGCAAAAAGGTCTGGAACGTCATGTGCTTCACACCAGCGGTCATGCGGATCAGGAAGCGATCGATATGCTGATCCGGACAGTAGAGCCGAAAACAATCATGCCGGTTCATACGGAACTGGCGGAATGGTTCATGAAATATGAACCCGAAATCAAAATTTCTTAATGTCAAGTCTTTTCTTGTGATTCAATATGTGCTATCGTTTGAAACGAATATGGTCACATGTTGTGTTTTCTGTTAGGAGAGATGAGAATGGAAATTGAAATTGGTCAGAATCAGACAGGATATGAGCCGAAAGATCATCCATGGATCGAGATGACAGACAGCTCTATTGATGAAGAAATTCGTTTTAGTCTGGATGAGATCAGAGTTGGGTAAAAAGGGAGTATTATGGAGAAACTAGTTAAGAAGCTGGGTGCATACAAAGGAATTCAGGTACCGAAGCTTGATCGTACGATTTCAGATGCAGAGATGCAGGCTGAGCTGGACCGCGCGGCACAATGTGCAGGCCGGACATATGAAAAAGATAAGGCCGAATCCGGTGACTGCGTTGTGATCGATTTTGTAGGTACGATCGACGGTGTTGCTTTTGATGGCGGAGAGGAGAAGGACTGTCCGCTTGAGCTTGGATCGGGACGGTTCATTCCCGGCTTTGAAGAGCAGCTGTTTGGCGTCAGGAAAGGTGACAGAATCGATGTTAAGGTAACCTTCCCGCAGGATTATCAGGCGGAAGAGCTTGCCGGCAAGGATGCAGTGTTCGATGTTACGGTTAAATCGGTCTATGGTCTGGATGTCCCGGAGCTTACCGATGAGATCATTCGAAAAGTGTCCGAGCAGAACACGATCGAGGAGTTCAAGGAGTTTGTGACCAGTGAGATCCTCCGCAAGAGAGAATCCGATTATGCCCGACAGAAGGAAGACTTCCTGGTGGCAAAGATCATCGAGGATTCCGAGATCGAGATCCCGTATGTACTGATCAATGAGCGTGCAGAGCAGATCCGTCAGGATCTTGAAAAGAAGCTGCAGCAGTCCGGGAAAACACTTCAGGATTATATGCAGGCAAACGGCCTTTCCAGAGAAGAATATCTGAAGCTTTCGGAAGAAGATGCGAAGATGATGCTCGAAGGTCAGGCGGTTTTAGATGAGATCGCTGAAATTGAAGGATTTTCATTTACAAAGGAAGAGCTTGAAGAGGAAATCGGGAAGATGGCGGAGCTCTACAATATGAAAGTCAAAGAACTGCGTTCGATGATGGGACTTTTCGGAGAAAACATGCTTGGAGAGGATATCAAATCCAGAAAAGCAATTGATTTTGTACTCGAGCAGAGTATTGAGATCTAATCATTCATAAACGATCGGTCAGGCGTCACCTTCGGG